>DASQQQ010000114.1:0-7946 GCA_035643355.1 Actinomycetota bacterium
CACCAGGCCGATCGTGTACGTGTACGCGTCCAGCTGCCGGTGGTCGCGCACCACCAGCAGGGTGGCGATGAAGGCGATGAGGCCCACGACGACCCACGTGGCCTGCTCCGCCGCCAGCCCTCCGGAGAGCCGGAAGATCACGGCGAAGCCGAGCCCGGTGAGGACGCCGGCCACCGGGAACATCGCCGGATCGGCCCACGGCGCGGTGCGGCGGATGGTGAGGTAAGCCCCGGCGTAGCCCACGACGAAGATCGACCCGTACAGCGCCAGGTTCGTGGGCAGGTGGCCCTTCTTCCCCAGACCGACCAGCGCGTAGGCGCCGATCGTGAGGATCAGCGCAAGGACCGTGAGGGCGATGCCCGCGCGCTGTCGAGGTCTGGCGATGAAGGCGGGGGACTCGGCCCTCAGGCCGGTGGGGGCGGTCGCCTCGGTCACGGGCTACCTCCGCTCCTGTGGATCGAGGCCACATCGGTGCGGATCTGCTGCACGATGGCCAGCGCGCTGTCGCGATCGCGGGTGGTGATGCCCTGCTCCAGGTCCTGGTAGACCGGGAACCGTTCCGCCTCGGCCGCGGGGATCGAGGTCTCCTGGACCACGCGGTGCAGGTCGAACCCCAGGACGCTGGAGGGGATCCCGCGGTACACGGCGACGTGCCCGTCGGAGACCCCCACGTACCACTGTCGATCCAGGTAGGTGCGGGTCCCGACGAGCCCGGCCAGGACCAGCGCCACCGCGACGCCGGTCCACAGCGCGATCCGTCCCCACCGAGGGCGGCCCCGTGTCTGCGGCCCCCGGATCGTGTCGATACCCCGGGGCGAGGTATCCGCTCTCGCCGCCGTGGACGGGGGAGGGGCCTGGACGGACGAGACGATGGAGCGAGGATCGGAGTCGGGGTCGCCCTCCTCCACGTCGAGGACGATCACCGTGGTGTTGTCGATGCCGCCGGCGTGATTGGCCTCCCGGACCAGCTCCTCGGCGGCGAGCTGAGGCTCCAGGCCCGAGTCGAGCAGATCGCGGATCGCCTCCTCGCCCAGCATGCCGGTGAGCCCGTCCGTGCAGAGCAGCACCCGATCGCCGGGACGGAGGTCCAACTCCAGGTCGTCGGGCTCGACCACGGGGTCGGTGCCGATGACCCGCGTCAGCACGTTCCGTTGCGGGTGCACCGCCGCCTCCTGGCGGGTGATCCGACCCTCCAGGACCATGCGTTGGACCAGGGTGTGGTCCTCGGTCAGCTGGCGGAGCTCCCCTCCGCGGAGCAGGTAGGCGCGCGAGTCGCCCACGTGCACCAGGCGGACCCGGTCGCCCTCGACCCAGGCGGCCGTGAGGGTGGTCCCCATCCCGGCCACGGTCCGGTCCGAGACCGAGCGCTCGAACACCACTCGGTTCGCCTCGCGCACCCGCTCCACCAGGTCCTCGAGCGAGGCGCTGGTCCGCTCCAGGGTCTCCACCGTCAGGCGGGAGGCCACCTCGCCGCCCAGGTGTCCCCCCATCCCGTCGGCCACCACGAACAGCGGCTCGGCCACCAGGAACGAATCCTCGTTGCGCTCCCGCACCATCCCGATGTCCGTGGCGGCCCCGGCCCGGACCCTCATCGGCGGAACTCCAGGACCGTCTTGCCCACACGCACAACGTCGCCGGCGTGGACCGTGGAGGGCGCGGCGACACGCCTGTCGTTCAGGTACGTGCCGTTGGTGGACCCCAGGTCCTCCACGTACCAGGTCCCGTCCTGCCGGTAGAGGCGGGCGTGCTCCTGGGAGACGTACGTGTCCTCCAACGGGACGTCACACCCTGGATCGCGACCCACGGTGAGCGGCTCGGAGAGGCGGAAGCTGCCGAGCTTGTCGCCGTCCGGCGCGTGGACCACCAGCGAGGAGGGCGGTCGTCCGCCGCGCGTGGCCTTGGTCGGCACCACCCGGCGGGGCTCGGCGCCCCGTGCCGGTCGCCGGCCGGCGACGTCGACCACCACCGCCCGGACGGCCCGGTAGATGAAGAAGTACAGGAGGGCCAGGAGCGAGTACTTCAGCACCGAGAGCACGAAGGGGGACACGTCAGCGCCTCCGGAACTCGAGCACGGCCGAGCCGATCGTGATGCGGTCCCCATCCTGCAGCCACCGCTCGCCCACCGGCTCATCGTTCACGAACGTGCCGTTGGTCGAGCCAAGGTCCGTCAGCAGGTGCCCTCCGCCTTGGGCCCGGATCGAGGCGTGGCGGCGCGAGGCGGCCGGGTCGGTGAGGACCACGTCGCACTCGGGGAGCCGTCCGATCGTGACGAGCGCGGCGCCGAGCCGGTATCCGCGGGCGGCCGCGCCCTCTTCGGTGACCGTGAGCGAGGCCTCGCTTCCACCGGGCACCGTCGCGGGGCGATCGGCCGCTCGCGCCGGGGGTGGCTCGGGCTCCCCCTCCACCAACGACGCCCGACACCGGAACTTGCCTCGCCCCAGGCCCTCGTCGACCTCGAACACGATCTCGGGCGGGCCAACCAGGCCCCAGCCACGCTCCGCCGCCGCGTCGCGCACCACCTGCTTCAGCTCGTGCGCCAACGCCTGCTCCGCCTGCTCGAACCGCTGCGAATCCTCCTGGGACAGGGAGAACACGAAGTGGTTCGGTGCCCACACCTCGTTCAGGCCGACCGTCCTGGCCGCGTCCATCTCGCGGAGCACCCGCTTGGCCAGCTCCACGGGCTGCAGGCCGCTGCGGAACGTGGTGGCGAAGAACCCCTCGACCAGGTTCCCCAGACGGCGTTCGAAGTCACGGAGGATAGGCACGGGTCGGATCGCGTTTGCGCAGGTGGCCGGGCTTTGCGCGGATTATATCGGCCTTCCGGATACCGGTTGGGGAGCGGTGCCCGGCGGCGTCCAGCACTGCTAGCATCTCGGACTGCCCACGTGGGCGCCACGGGCGAGTGGCGGAATTTGGCAGACGCGCAGGATTCAGGTTCCTGTGAGGGCAACCTCGTGGGGGTTCAAGTCCCCCCTCGCCCACCCTCTCGGATCTCCACCAGCCACCCCGAGGACTTCGTCCGTCCCGAGGGTGCCGTCCGCTATGGCCATCGTGTATCGGTTCGGACCGCCGGGTATCCAGCGGGCACCGCGCTCTGGAGGAGGAATCATGACCCGCACCCCCCGCGTCCGTCTCCGGCTGGTGGGACTCGCAGCGGCGCTGCTGCTGTTCGCGGCGGACTGCGGCGGATCGGCCAGCGGCGAGAGCAGGACCGCGGCCTGCGGGAACGGTCAGGGCACGGCCCAGCAGGTGCCTCTCCGGGTCCTCCAGGGCAGCTCCGGTGCCACCGTCGCGCTGGTCCCGGTGAGCCTGGACGGGAAGGGACCGTTCGCCTTCGCCCTGGACACGGGGGCGGCCCGGTCCGTGGTCGGCCGGTCCGTGTTGAACCAGCTGAACGTCAAGACCCTGGGCAAGACCAAGGAGCCGATCGCCGGCATCGTCGGCAAGGTGAGGGCGACCAAGGTCCGGATCACGCGGTGGCGGGCGGGAGAGGTCAAGCTGCCCGAACCCGAGATCGTGCTCTCCATCCCGCTTGCCGATCAGACCGGTGGCGGTGGACCCCAAGGCCTCCTGGGATCGGACATCCTGAGCTCGTTCGGCTCGATCACGGTCGACTACCAGCACCAGATGCTCATCCTCTGTACGAGTTGACGTCCGGGATCGCGCTCCGCGCAGCCGCAGCCCGCATCGCCGCCTGTCGGTACGATGCAGGGAAAGCGCTTCGGAAGGAGGACGCCATGCTCGACCCCACCCTCGAGGACGCCCTGAACGACCAGATGGGGCGTGAGTTCTTCTCGTCCTACCTGTACCTGGCCATGGCGGCGCACTTCGACCAGGGGAACCTTCCCGGCATGGCCGCCTGGATGCGTGCGCAGGCGGAGGAAGAGCGTGAGCACGCCATGAAGTTCTTCGACCACGTGCTCGATCGTGGCGGCAGCGTGCGGCTGGCAGCCATCGATGCGCCACCGGAGAAGTTCGGGGCCCCGCTCGACGTGTTCGCGCAGGCCCTGGGGCACGAGCGGGAGATCACGGCCGCCATCGACCGGCTGTTCGCGAAGGCCGACAAGCCGACCGAGGTCTTCCTCCAGTGGTTCGCCACCGAACAGGTGGAGGAGGAGCGCTCGGTGGAGCAGATCGTGGAAGCGTTGCGCATGGCCGAGGACAGCGGTGCTGCGCTCCTGATGCTGGACCGCGAGCTCGGTTCCCGCGGGACCGCGGAGGCGTAGCTCTCCAGCCGCACCAGCTCGTTCCGGTGACCCCCGCGAGCGCGGGAACCGCGCCGGGCCTATGCTCGCAAGGTGTTCGAGCGGTTCACGGATGCGGCCCGCCATGCCGTGGTCCTGGCCCAGGAGGAGTGCAGGCTCCTGAACCACGACCACATCGGGACCGAGCACATCCTGCTCGGGCTGATCCGTGAGCAGGAGGCCATGGGGGCCAAGGCGCTCGAGTCGATGAACATCTCCCTGGAGGCCGTGCGCCAGCAGGTGGAGGAGATCATCGGTCAGGGCCAGGCCGCGCCCACCGGCCACATCCCGTTCACGCCGCGCGCCAAGAAGGTCCTGGAGCTGTCCCTGCGCGAGGCGCTGCAGCTCGGGCACAACTACATCGGGACCGAGCACATCCTGCTCGGCCTGATTCGCGAGGGGGAGGGCGTGGCCGCCCAGGTCCTGCAGAAGCTCGGGGCCGATCTGAACCGGGTGCGGCGGACCGTGCTGGAGCTGCTCTCGGGGTACGCCGAAGCCGCCTCCTCGGGCGGCGGGGCCCCGGCGTCCTCCACCACGCCGGAGCACGCCGGGGCGGAGAGGGAGGGGGGGCCAGCGCCCGAGGTGGCAGAGCCGTGGAACGGACCGCTCTGCCCGAGCTGCGGAGCGGAGCTCGCCACCGCGGCCGCCTACCGCAGCATCACCGTGCCGGACGAGCAGGCCCGCAACGGGCGCCCGATCGTCTTCGTGTTCTGCGGGAGCTGCTCTCGCACCGTGGGCATGCTGCCCGCCGACTGATCCGGTCCGATCGGGGACGTGGAGAGGGGCCGGGTGCGAAACCCGGCCCCTCGGTGGCGCGCGGTGGGGGTCCGAGCTACGCCACCACGAAGGTCCCGTTCATCTGGGGATGGACGTCGCACCGGAAGAAGTAGGTGCCGGGATCCAGGCCCGGCACGCGGTACGTCGTGGCCTTCGGTCCGGTGATCACGTCCCCCACGAACAGGGCGGTCCCGGCATCCGCGTCGGTGTAGATGGCCAGGTTGTGCGGGACGCCCTCGTCCCGGTTGTCGAACGCGATCGTGAACCGCCGCCCGGCCGGAGCGGCCAGGCAGTCGGTGTCGAAGGCCATCCCCTCGGCCGCGATCTGCAGCTTCGTCCCCTTCGGTTCGCAGGCGGCGGCCGTCGACCGGTCCGAGGTGGTCGAGCCGGAGGCCGCGGTGGCGGTGGGGCTCGCGGACCCAGCGGGGTGGACGCCGGCGGAGAAGGGGTCGCCCATGGCCGGATAGGAAGCCGGGGCGGCAGGAGCGCTGGGGTCGATCTTCAACAGGCCGAGCTCGCCGCGGCCCGTGTAGGCGAAGGAGTGGTTCACGAACGGGTAGAGCCCGGCATCGGGGATCCGCAGCTCGTACATGGCCCCGTCGCCCGGCCCGACGCTCCAGCTCTGCAGGCCGTTCAGCTGGTTCGTGGGGTTCCCGCTCGGATAGACGTGGTCGAACAGTGCGCCGATCACGTGGAAGGAGTTCCAGAGGGTGGGGCCGGCGTTCACCACGTACAGGCGGATCAACTCGTTCGGGCGGGCCTCGAGCGGGGCGTCCTTGTACCGGTCGGCCATCCCGTTGAACACCACGTACGTGGGATCGGTCCCCTCGAGCATCTTGTCGTAGTCGCCCACGTACGCACCGTTCACCGGCTTCTTGGACGGATAGAACTCCCCCGAGACCAGCACGTACTCGCGGGCCGTCGGCAGGTCATCGGGCTCCACGATGATGGCCCCGTACATCCCGTTCGCGATGTGCTGGATCACCGGCGGGACCCCGCAGTGGTACATGAACACACCGGGGAAGCGCGCCACCCAGTCGAAGGACAGGCTCTTCCCGGGGTCCACGGGGACGTAGTTCTTGTCCCACGGTGTTTGGGCGGCGTGGAAATCGATCGAGTGCTGCATCCCCATCGTGTCGTCGTTCGTGAGCGTGAACCGGACCGTATCCCCGAGGTGGACACGGATCACCGGGCCGGGCGCCGTCCCGTTGAACGTCCAGACCTGGTACTTCACGCCGGGCGCGATCTCCTGCACGGTGTTCTCGGCGACGAGGTTCACCTCCACCACATCGCCGGTCCCGTCGCCTTCGATCCGGTAGTCGGTGGACGCGGCTGAGGTCGTCGTCGCCCGCGCGGGCTGGCCGTCGCTCATCGGCCGGATCCAGGTCAGACCGATGGTGAGCAAGGCGAGCTCGAAGAAGACCCCCACCGCCACGAGCCGTCTCATCGTTGCCTCCTCCTCCGTACCGCCCGGCGCCGTCCCGCAGAGCGACCTTCCTTCTCCCGCTAAACGTGGAGTATGATACTACACGTATGTCTCCGAGGTAAAGGTCCGATACACTGGGAGGGATGAACCTGACGCTCTCTCGACGCGGCGACTACGTGGTCCGCGCCGCCATCTGCCTGGCCGGCGCGTGGGATGGGAACGGTGCCTATCGGAAGATCCGGGAGGTCGCCGACGAGATGGAGCTGCCCCTCAGCTACACGCCGCAGGTCCTCGGCACGCTGGCCCGGGCCGGCCTGGCGGAGGCCAAGGCCGGTCGGGAGGGCGGCTACCGCCTGACGCGTTCCCCCGAGCAGATCTCGCTCCTGGAGGTCATCGAGGCGGCCGAGGGCTACCTGGTCTCGGAGCGCTGCCCCCTGCGCGGGGGCCCCTGCCGCTGGGACGACACGTGCGCCGTCCACCCCACGTGGATCAAGGCGTCGGAGGCGATTCGCAAGGTGCTCTCCAAGACCACGTTGCAGGAGGTGTCCTCCGTGGACCGGGACCTGGGGAGCGGAGCGATCCTCGATCCGGCCCCGAAGGGCCATCGCGTGGTGGACCACGCCCACGCGGGCGGTCCTCGACGCTCTGCCTGAGCCTGTTCCCAGATGGGCCGTTCGACAGGGGTCGGCAGGGGACCCTCGGCCCTCTCCCGCGTTCAGGCCTTCGGGGAGCATGGCCGCGGAGGCGATGGACATGGGTCGATGGGAAGGCTTCGAGAAGTGCCCTGGATGCGGGTTCGACCTCATGACGGGCGAGGGGCTCCGCTCGTGCGCCTGGGGGGACTGCCCGTACCTCCCGGAGGAGCTCGACGTGTTCTGCCCGGACTGCCGGTTCAACTTCTTCACGATGAAGGGCAACCCTCCCTGTGAGGATCCGATGACGTGCGAGAGCGGCGCAGAGGCGCGCATGCACATCGAGAACCTGCGGCACTGGGCCGAGCAGCGTGAGCTCCTGAGCTAGGCCCCTGAGCTGGGACGACCACCGACATCCGTCCGGCGGGACGGGGGCTTGGGCGCCCACACCGGGTACTCGACGCCGGCCAGGCGGTTGATCGCGAACCCCTGGATCGTGAGCAGCAGGACCCCCAGCATCAGCACGGCCAGCTTGGGGATCGTGGCGATCAGCCCGAGGCTCACGATGAGCGTGGTCGCACCTGCAGGCGGGTGGGGGACGCGGAGCCACGCCATGAACCCCGCGGTCAACGCCAGGGAGAGGGCCGCCGCGCCCACCCGGTTGCCCGAGACCCCCACCACGATGGCCGGGCCCGCGTGGAGCAGGCCGAAGATCGCCAGCGAGACGTACCCGGCCACGCAGCCGATCAGGTGGCCGGCCAGGGTGTTGCGGGGCGAGGCCGCCGCGGCCTGGGGCGTGTAGAAGAGCAGGAAGGCGGTGGGTCCGAGCGACGGGAAGATGAAGGGCTGCCGGGTGGCGAACGCCAC
>DASQQQ010000115.1:0-11175 GCA_035643355.1 Actinomycetota bacterium
ACGTTCACGGTGGACCCGACCGCTCGCCGTCGTCGATCTCCAGCGTTCCGTGATCCCGGAACCGGGCCGTCCGCCCGACGGCATGCGTGAGGGTCGGGCCGGCCACCAGCGCGCCGGCGGCAACGATGGCCGCGCTGGCCGAGATCGCGTGCCACCCGGTACGCACCACGACCCCCGTGGTCACCAGCAGGGTGGCCACGGTCAGTCCGGAGAGGAAGTGGAGCCGGTCGAAGATGTCGGGCAGGACCAGCAGGCCCAGGGAGCACACGACCGCCACGAAGGTCCCCGTGCCGATCAGCAGGGCCACGGCCACACCCCGAGGGCTCATGCCCATCGCTCCAGGAACCGCAGGAAGATGAGCGATCCTCCGAACGACAGCAGGACGAGGGCCACCGCCGCCTCCGAGTAGATCGAGCGGTCCATCGCCGCGGCCAGCAGCAGCAGCACCAGCTGGCCGAGGACCCCCGACGCGGTGACCCCGATCACGGCGTCCTCTCGCCTCCCACGCAGCACCAGGGCCCCGCAGGGGAGGAAGCAGACCAGGAGCACCGAGGCGGCCACGAGCGGTCCGGTCATGGCTGAGAGGCGCCCCGGATCCCCGTGCTCGAGGCAGGGCGCAGCTGGTGGAGCAGGATCCAGCCGTCCTCGGTCGTGTGCACCACGTACGCCCCGGGGGCGAGCGACGCCCCAACGGTCGCCGCCACGCGGCGGCCCACGGCGCGTGCGTCGTGTCCGCCCACGGGGGCACGGACGGCCACGAAGCGGCTGGGGGGCTCGGCTCCGCGAGTCGCTCGGCGCCACAGGATCACGGTCAGCGCCACGGTGTCCGGCACGAGCCGTGGCAGGCTGTGCAGGACGGGCCGAACGACATGGACCCATCCCAGGCTGGTCCTGGCCGGGCGGGAGCGCAGCAGCGGTGCGACCGCTGCCACCGCGGTGCAGGCGATCACACCCGCCAGGAGCTCCTGCAGATCCGTGGAGACCACCAGGCCCAGCCACAGGGCGAAGCCGAGCACGGTCCCGGTGACCGCTCGGGCGATGAGCGATGGACGCCAACTCATCCCCATCTCGCACTCCTTTCCGGGGCAGCTATTCCCGGTGGCTGCAGGGTCAAACCGACACCCTCCGCCTCTCCGTTTCCTGTATCCCCCAGGTGGGGATGTGGCACCCGTGCTTCTCAGCCTGTTCCTCGTCTGCTTCGTGAGCCTGGTGCTGAGCACCATCCTCCTCACGGGGGTGGGGCGCCGGCTGCGTCTGTCCGCACGTCCGCTGGGCATCGCGGGGGCCGCCCTCTCGACCGTCGCCTCCGGTGCGATCGTGGCGGCGCTCTGGCACCCCCCCGCCGGCCACGTCCGGGTGGGGGAAGCGCTCCTGTTCGTGGTCACGGCGATGGTGGTGCTGCTGCGGCCTCGGTGGAACCCGTCGGGGCAGGTGTTCTTCGGCGCGCTGCTCGCCTCCGCCCTCTCGTACCTGGCGTTCGCGGGCGAGGTGACGTTCGCCAGCGGCCTCTCGATCCTGGGCTCGGCCGCATCGGCGCTGCTGCTGGTGCTCGAGCTGATCGCCTTGACGCTTTCCGCATCGTTCGCGTTCGAGAGCCTGGACGTCATCTGCCGGACGCGGTGGGATCGGCGAGACGTGCCCTGGGATCCGGCGTACCTGCCCATGGTGTCCCTGCAGATCGCCGCGTACAACGAACCGCCGGACATGCTGATCGAGACGATCCGGTCGGTGGAGGGACTCGACTACCCGAACTTCGAGCTGGTCGTGATCGACAACAACACGAAGGACCCGGAGGTCTGGGGACCGGTCGAGGACTACTGCCGCGGCCGGCCTCGAGTGCGGTTCATCCACGTCGATCCGTGGCCCGGCTACAAGTCCGGTGCCCTGAACCTCGCCCTCACCGCCTACACCGATCCGAACGCCGAGCTGGTCGGCGTGATCGACGCCGACTACCTGGTCGATCCCGGTTACCTCCGACGGGTCGTGGGCTACTTCTCCGATCCACGGCTGGCCTTCCTCCAGACGCCCCAGGACTACCGGGAGTACGAGGGCGACGCGTACCTGACCGCCTGCTACGACGCGTACCGGTACTTCTTCCTGACGACGATGCCGTCGCGCAACGAGCGGGACTCGATCATCTTCGCCGGCACCATGGGGCTGCTCCGTCGCTCGGTGCTCGAGGAGCTCGGAGGCTGGGACGAGTGGTGCATCACCGAGGATGCCGAGGCCTCGCTGCGCATGCTGAAGGCCGGCTACTCCGGGTTGTTCATCGGGAGGTCGTTCGGACGGGGCATCATGCCGCTGTCCTTCGCGTCGCTCAAGAGCCAGCGGTTCCGTTGGTGCTTCGGCGGGATGCAGATCCTGCGCAGCCACTGGCGGGAGCTCATGCCCTGGAACCGGGACCCCCGCAACCACCTCAGCCTGGCTCAGCGGATCGACTACCTGCTGGGCGGGCTGCAGTGGCTGAACGACCTCGTGTACCTGGGCTTCACACTGGTGCTGCTGGCCACCGCCATCCTGCTCGCCACCCGCGGCTGGTTCGCCCTCCGGCCGCTGATCGGCCTGGCCGTGCTGTTGCCGGCCGCGCTGATCGGATCGGGTCTGCTTCGAGCGATCTGGGCTCTCCGAGCCAGGGCCGGCATCGGCATGCGCCGAGCCGTCCTGGCCTTCCTGAACTGGCTCTCGCTGTCCTGGACGGTCGCGCTCGCCTGCGTGCAGGGGCTCACCCGGGCGAAGGGAGTCTTCCTGCGCACGCCCAAGGCGGGGGACCGGAGCGGTGTGTTGGCGGCCATGTGGACCGCGCGCACCGAGACGTTCCTCGCCCTCGTCGTGTGGGGAGCGGGAGCGTTGGCCGTGATCCGCGGACATGCCACCTGGTTCGTCCTCGGACTGTTCGCGTGGCAGGGTGCCGTCTACGCCGCGGCTCCCTACATGTCGTGGCTCAACCAGCACACCGAGCTCTCCGCCCAGCTCGAGCGGCGTCGTCGCTCCGAGTGGCGGCGGGAGCGGCTGGCCACGGCCGGGCCGTACGCGATCGGAGCGCTCTCGGGAGCCGCGATCGGCGCAGGCATCGTGGCCCTCATCCTGCTCGGTGGGACCCAAGCGGCCCCTCCGGCCTCGAGCCCCTTCACGGTGCCGCATGCGGCCACGGGCCAGGGGAGCTCGGCGAGCGGTGGCACGGCTCTCCCGTCGCCGAGCCAGAGTCCCAGTCCCACCACGTCTCCCACCCCGACCGTCACGCCGACGCCGACGCCGACGCCGACGCCGACCCCGACCGCGACGCCGAGCGTGACGCCGAGTCCGAGCCCGAGCCCGGAAACGAGCCCTTCGCCCTCGGCCGTGACGAGCCCGAGCAGCTCGCCCGTCGCCTCGCTGACGCCGCTGCCGTCGGCGTCGGTCGCCGCGACGGGCGGCCCGGCGGCCGCACCGATCGCGGGGCCGTGAGGGGCGTCCGCATGGCCGGGGCCAGACGCTGGTGGCTGATCCTCGGAGCGGTGCTCGCCGGCGCGGCCGTGGTGTGCGCCGTGGTCGTGGTCCGCGGGGCGGAGGGGGGCGAGCCCGGCGTGGAGCGGCAAGCTCGGACCGCCGGGGAGCGGTTCCTCGACCGCTACGTCGATGAGGATGGGCGCGTGGTTCGCCGGGACCAAGGAGACGACACGGTGAGCGAGGGGCAGGCGTACGCGATGCTGGTGGCCGTGGCCCTCGGCGACCAGGCCCGTTTCTCCCGGGTCTGGGGTTGGACCACGCACCACCTCCAGCGCCCCGATGGCCTGTTGTCCTGGCATTGGCAGGACGGTGCCGTGGTGGATCCCCAGTCGGCGGCGGACGCCGACGTCGAGACGGCGCGAGCGCTGCTGCTCGCGGCCGAGCGTTTCGGGCAGCCCGCCTACCGCCGAGCCGGTGAACGGATCGCCGGCGCGATCCTCCGCGTGGAGACCGTGACGGTGGGCTCGCAACGGGTCCTGATGGCGGGTCCCTGGGCCCGTTCCCTCCCGGCCTGGATCGATCCCAGCTACTTCATCCCCGGCGCCTTCCGCCTCCTGTACCGGACCACCGGGGACGCGCGCTGGCGGGCCGTGAACCGATCCTCGTTGAGCCTGCTGGAACACCTCACGGAGCCGATCCCCCATTTGCCTCCAGACTGGGCTCGCCTCTCCTTCCAGGGGCTCGCCATCCCCGCCCCTGCACCGGCTGGAGGCGGCATGGCCGAGTTCGGCCTCGACGCCGTCCGCGTCCCGGTGCAGATGGCGGAGGACTGCCGCCCGGCTGGCCGGCGGATCGCCGCATCGCTCTGGCCCTTCTTCCGCCAGGCAGCGACCTCGGGGATCGTCACCCGGTACGACCTGCAGGGGCATCCCCTGACCCAGGACCGCCACCCGACGGGCTGGGTGGCCGCGGCCGCCGCAGCCGAGGCCGCGGGCCACCAAGCCTGGGCCCTGTCGGCGCTGGATCACGCCCAACGGATGGAGGCGCAGCACTCGACGTACTACGGAGCCGCCTGGGTCGCTCTGGGCCGCATCCTGCTCACCACTCGGTGGTTGGGGGGGTGCGGATCCTGAGCGGGTCGAGAGCCGGACGGGGTGGCGGACATGGAAGAAGGCCCCGCGGTCGCGGGGCCTTCTCGGTTCCTTCTTCCTCGGTCGGAAGCCGTTGCGGGATCACTGACCCCGCTTGATGCCCGGCTCAGCCCACTCGAGCTGGATGGGGCGGGTCGGCTTGCGTCCGGGGATGTTGGTGTCCTTCCGCATCTTGAACAGCGGAAGGATGACCTTGCCCGCAGCGCCCTCGAGCATCATGGCCGTCGCCACGTACCAGGCGTCGACCGCCGAGGCCACGAACAGCCAGCCCGCGACGATCTCCCAGAAGTGGCCGCCGGACATGAGGGCTCCGGCGGCGAACGCAGCACCCGTCGCCAGCAGGAGCAGCACCGAGAAGACACCGAGGTTCCCGTCGCTGAGCGCGGCGAACGCGCCCGAGTAGGTGATCGCGGCCAGCGGGATGAACCAGAACCCGAAGGCCGTGTCCAACCCACTCGTGGGCAACACACCGGTGCCGACGAGCAGCCACAAGATCCCGTAGCCGATCCAGAAGGATCCCCACATCCCGTGCATGGCCGTAGCCAGGCCGTCCCGGGCCTTGAAGGCCCACATCCCGGCCAGGAACTGGGCGATCCCTCCGAACGCCAATGCGAACGGGGCCAGGAAGAACGCGGTCGTCGTGGAGTTGCCGTACCAACCGGCCATGTTCGCGGCGACGATCAGGGTGGCGCCTGCGAACCCGAACAGCCCCAGGATCGATGGGGCTGCGAGAGGCTGCAGCACCACACGTGGCTGGACCTCGCCAGCCACCTGTTGCTCGGACGTCGGGCGGATCTGTGCAGGTTCCGCCATCAGACGTCACCTCCTTTCGCTCACGCCCCTACAGATACCCATCGCTTCTCCATCTCATCGCGGATCCGGGGATCGGATACCGACACCTCTGGACGCGACGACGGTCCGCGGGACCTGTCGTTTGCCCTGGGAGCGACGCGGGTACGCGCCAGGGTGCAGCCGTCCCACAGCCATCCCGACGATGGAGGTCCGTATGAGCATCGAGGACCGTGATGGTCGGTCCACGACGTGGCCGGTCTTGAGGCAGTTGGTGCAGCGGGATCCGGGAGGGCTCGGCAAGAGCGCCTTCTCCAAGCGGACCATCGAGCTGCACCCGCGGACCCGGGATGCGGACGAGGTGGTGAAGTCCATCTGTCCCTACTGCGGCGTCGGGTGTGGGCAGCGGGTCTTCGTGAAGGACGGCCGGATCACCGACATCGAGGGCGACCCGGACTCCCCGATCTCGGAAGGGTGCCTGTGCCCCAAGGGCGCGGCGAGCTTCCAGCTGGTCACCGGGTCCCAGCGCGAGCACCAGGTGCTGTACCGACGGCCGGGGGGGGCCGAGTGGGAGCCGATCTCGCTCGACCGGGCCATGGACATGGTGGCCGAGCGCGTCAAGCGGACCCGCGATGAGACCTGGCAGGACGAGAACGAGAACGGCCATCCGCTCCACCGCACGCTCGGCGTCGCGCACCTGGGTGGAGCGACGCTGGACAACGAGGAGAACTACCTCATCAAGAAGCTGTTCACGGCCCTGGGCGTGATCCAGGTCGAGAACCAGGCCCGCATATGACACAGCTCCACGGTCCCCGGTCTGGGGACCTCGTTCGGACGGGGCGGCGCCACGTCCTTCCAGCAGGACCTGCAGAATGCCGACTGCATCGTGATCGAGGGCTCGAACATGGCCGAGTGTCACCCGGTGGGCTTCCGCTGGGTGATGGAGGCCCGGCGCAAGGGCGCCAAGCTGATCCACGTGGACCCGCGGTTCACGCGCACCAGCGCGATGGCCGACATCCACGTCCCGATCCGGGCCGGCACCGACATCGCCTTCCTGGGCGGGATCGTGAACCACATCATCCAGAACGAGAAGTACTTCCGCGACTACGTCGTGAACTACACGAACGCGGCATCGATCATCTCCGATGAGTTCCAGGACACCGAGGACCTGGACGGCCTGTTCAGCGGCTGGAGCCACGAGCGCGGCCAGTACGGCCCCGAGAGCTGGCAGTACCGGGGGATCGAGGTGGCGCCCGCCGCCGGGCAGCGAGAGATGTTCACCGGCGAGGCGCACTCGGAGCGCGGGACCCGGATCCGCGCGATCGAGCACGACTTCACCCTGCAGGACCCGCGCTGCGTCTTCCAGATCGTGAAGCGCCACTATCAGCGCTACACGCCCGAGGTGGTCGAGGACATCTGCGGCATCCCCAAGGAGCAGTTTCTCCAGGTGGCCGAGACGCTATGCGAGAACTCGGGGCGGGAGCGGACCTCCGCGTTCTGCTACGCAGTGGGTTGGACGCAGCACTCCATCGGCGTGCAGTACATCCGGACGGCGGCCATCGTCCAGCTGCTGCTGGGGAACATCGGCCGGCCGGGCGGCGGGATCATGGCCCTGCGCGGGCACGCCTCGATCCAGGGCAGCACCGACATCCCGACCCTGTACAACATCCTGCCGGGCTACCTGCCGATGCCGAAGGCGAGCTTCGACATCTCGCTGAAGGACTACATCGAGAACAACGAGTCGGCGGCCGGCTGGTGGAGCGAGTTCCCCAAGTACATCGTCTCGTTGCTCAAGGCGTACTGGGGCGACGCGGCCACCGAGGACAACGACTTCTGCTACGGGTACCTGCCGCACCTGTCCGGCGACCACTCGCACATGACCACGGTGGCCGACATGGCCGATGGTCTGGTGAAGGGCTACTTCGTGATGGGGGAGAACCCCACCGTGGGCTCGATGCACGGCGCGTTCCACCGCGAGGGCCTCCGCCGGGCCGAGTGGGTGGTGGTCCGGGACTTCGCCCCCACCGAGACCGCCGAGTTCTGGAAGGTGGCGCCCGAGATCGACCGCGGCGAGGTCAAGCCGGAGGACATCCAGACCGAGGTGTTCTTCTTTCCCGCCGCTGCCCATGTGGAGAAGGACGGAGCCTTCACCCAGACCCAGCGCCTGCTGCAGTGGCACCACAAGGCGGTGGAGCCACCGGGCGATTGCCGGAGCGAGCTGCACTTCATGTACCACCTGGGCAAGCGGCTGAAGGCGCTCTATGCGGATTCCGCCGAGGGCAAGGACCGGCCGATCCTCGATCTCACCTGGGACTACCCGACGCAGGGACCGCACGAGGAGCCCGACGCCGAGATGGTGCTGAAGGAGATCAACGGGTTCACCGTGGACGACGGGAAGCCGGTCGACGGGTTCACCTCGCTGAAAGCCGACGGCTCGACCGCCTGCGGCTGCTGGATCTACTCCGGTGCCTACAAGGACGGCGTGAACCAGACCGCTCGGCGGAAGCCGGCCGGCGAGCAGCACTGGGTGGCCCCCGAGTGGGGGTGGGCCTGGCCGAGCAACCGGCGGATCCTCTACAACCGGGCCTCGGCCGATCCCGAGGGACGCCCCTGGTCTGAGCGGAAGCGCTACGTGTGGTGGGACGAGGAGCAGGGTCAGTGGACCGGCCACGACGTCCCCGACTTCATCAAGGACCGTGCGCCCTCGTACCGGCCTGACGACGACGCGACGGGCACGGACACCCTGGCCGGGATCGACCCCTTCATCATGCAGGCCGACGGCAAGGGGTGGTTGTACGCGCCGAACGGCCTGCTCGATGGCCCGCTGCCCACGCATTACGAGCCGCAGGAGTCGGTGGTCGAGAACGCCCTGTACGGTCAGCAGTGCAATCCCGCCCGGATGGAGTGGGACCGGAGGGAGAACCCCTACCACCGTCCGTGGGGCGACCCTCGGTTCCCGTACATCCTGACCACCTACCGGCTGACCGAGCACCACACAGCCGGGGGGATGTCCCGGTGGCTGTCCTGGCTCTCCGAGCTCCAGCCGGAGATGTTCTGCGAGGTGTCGCCGCAGCTCGCCGACGAGGTGGGTCTGCGCAACGGCGACTGGGCCACGATCTCCACCGCCAGGGCCGAGATCGAGGCCCGGGTCCTGGTGACCCCCAGGATCCGGCCCATCAAGGTGCGGGGCCGCGTGTTCCACCAGATCGGCCTGCCCTACCACTGGGCGGGCAAGGGGCTGGTGACCGGCGATCCCACGAACGAGCTGATCTCGTTCGTGGCCGACCCCAACGTCTCGATCCAGGAGTCCAAGGCCCTGACCGGGAACATCGTGCCGGGGCGTCGGAGCCGGGGCCGTCGGGTGGTCACCAGCGGCCCGCTCGAGCCGACGCCTCCGGACGGCTCCCGGGCCCGGGACCTCCCCATCGCCCAGGACAAACCGGAGGGCCGTCACGGCGTCCAGGCGGGGGAGTCGCGAGAGGGGGCGCAGACCTGATGGCGGTCAAGGGCTTCTTCACCGATACCACGGTCTGCATCGGCTGCAAGGCGTGCGAGGTGGCCTGCAAGGAGTGGAACCAGCTCCCGGACGACGGGATGGTCTTCACGGGCATGTCCCTCGACAACACGGTCGACCTCGGCGCCTCGACCTGGCGGCACGTCTCGTTCATGGAGCGACCGGGGGTCTCGCTGCCGACCTCGGACGTCTTCGGGGCGCAGACGCCAGCGGCGTTCGGCTCGCAGACCTCTCCCGACGGTCAGTTCTCCTGGCTGATGATGTCCGACGTCTGCAAGCACTGCCAGCGAGCGGGCTGCCTTGAGAACTGCCCCACCGGTGCCATCGTGCGCACCGAGTTCGACTCGGTCTACGTGCAGCCCGACGTCTGCAACGGGTGCGGCTACTGCATCGTGGGGTGCCCGTTCGGCGTGATCGATCGGCGCGCCGACGACGGCCGGGCCTGGAAGTGCACCTTGTGCTACGACCGGCTCCAGGACGACATGACCCCGGCCTGCGCGCAGGCCTGTCCCACGGACTCGATCCAGTTCGGCGACCTCACCGAGCTCCACGCCAAGGCGGAGGAGCGGGTGCAGACCCTGCACGAGCGGGGCATGGCCGACGCCTACCTCTACGGGGCCGGCGAGGAGAACCAGCCCGGCACGGGCGGCCTGAACGCCTTCTTCCTCCTGGTGGACCAGCCGGAGGTCTACAACCTGCCTCCCGACCCGGTGGTGCCCACGAAGAAGGCGGGGCAAGCCTGGCGGTCGGTGGCCGGCGCGGCGGCGGCCATGGTCGGCGCTGCCCTGGTGGCAGTGCTCACGAGCGGAGGCGAGTGATGGACGCACGGCACGATCAGCAGCCCGAGCGCAACGCCGGCGACGGGCGCAACATCGACCCGGCCACCGGCATCCTGGAGGGGGAGGCGTCTGAGCAGGTCGTCCCCACCCGGCGCGCCTTCATCGAAGGGTCCCCGGAGTTCGACGTCTGGACCCAAGGGCCACCGATCGCCGCGGACGGGAAGCGCGCCGCCGAGCCCACGTACTACGACCGACCCGCGATCAAGGAGCCGGTGTGGATCTGGGCGGTCCCGGCCTACTTCTACGCGGGCGGGGCGGCGGGTGCGGCCGCCGCGCTCGGAGCGGTGGCCCAGGGCATCGACCGGCGGGGCATGGCCACGCTCATCGAGCGATGCCGATGGGTGGCCGGGATCGGTGGAGGGATCGGGACCGGTCTCCTGATCTACGACCTGGGTCGTCCCGAACGGTTCCTGAACATGCTGCGCGTCTTCCGCCCGACGTCCCCGCTGAACCTCGGTTCGTGGATCCTGGCCGGGGCCACGCCCGCGTCCTCGGGTGCGGCGGCGCTGAGTCACGCCGACGGGCTGCTGGGGGCGCTTGGCGACGTGGGCGGGATGGTCGGTGGTTCGCTCGGCGTGCCGCTGGCCGGGTACACGGCGGTCCTGCTCTCGAACACGTCGGTGCCGCTGTGGCAGGAGACCCGTCGCACCCTGCCCGCCCTGTTCTACGCGAGCGCGGTGTCCAGCGCGGCATGCCTGCTCGACCTGTTCCACCTGAACCGTCGGGAGATCGCCGTGGTGAACAGGTTCGGCAACGCGGGGAAAGCGGCGGAGCTGGCACTGGCCGAGGCGCTGGAGCGGGACGCGTTCCGCATCCCCGAGGTGGGAGCCCCGCTCCGACACGGCGTGAGCGGCGCGCTCTGGCGGGGCGCGAAGGCACTGACCGGGGCGAGCCTGGCGGTCTCCTCCGCCCCGGGCACCTGGCGATGGAAGCGGGCGCTGTCCGGGGTGCTGGGGACGGCCGGCGCCATCGCCCTGCGGTTCGCGCTGTTCCAGGCGGGGAAAGTCTCGGCGCGTGACCCACGGACCACGTTCCGTCAGCAGCGCCAGGGACATGGTGCCGAAGAGGTCACCGGGCAGAGTGCCATCGCAGGTCCCCGCGGGATCCGAGCCACCTCACAGGAGAGCGTGGTGGCGCAGCCCGCTAACGACGGGGATCGGATGCCCCTCCCCGATCTGGAGCAAGCGGCCGGGAAGGAGCCGGGGACCGGCTCGATGTAGATCGCACCGGGAGGTGCCGGGAGGTGCCGGCTTCCCTTACGCCTCGATATCTGCTCGCAGCATGCTCCGTTGCGGGAGGATCGTGCTGAGCACCCAGCTGGACCATGGGGGACTGCCGGGCGGGTAGAACTGCACCGTGCCGTCAGGGGTCGGCTTCTCCAGATCCAGGCTGATGAAGATCCCACGCAGCACGTCCGCCGCATGACCATCCGTGATCTCGGAAACGTCGAGCTCCC
>DASQQQ010000116.1:0-13931 GCA_035643355.1 Actinomycetota bacterium
CGACGCGGGATACGCGGAGGCAGAGGTCAACACGGGAGGAGCGGTCACCGACTCGATCGCGCCAAGCCCGCCGGAATCACTCGGGACGAACGAGTTCGGCGAGGCGGGGATCGATCTCACCGGCGCCGGTGTGTTCAGTGCCGGAACGTGCGAGAGCTTCGGAACGGCGTTCGGCGTCAGCCGCAGCTCCGGCAACTCTGGGACCGCGCAGATGAAGGACCTCGTGGGGCCGGCAGACTTCACGCTCGCCAACTGCGGCACGATCATCATCCGCAAGGTGACGGACCCGTCCGGAGACACGACGACTTCCTTCGGCTACACGACCAACGTGACGACGACGCCGTCAACCACGACCTCACCCTTCTCGCTCAAGGATGGCGAGCACAACAAGATCGAGAACGTCAACCCGGGCAGCAGCCTGAACGTCACCGAAGACGACCCGGGCCCCGGCTACGCGCTGACGAACATCGATTGCTCGGCCAGCACTGTCTCGTCGGCCAACTACTCGACCGATACGTCAACGAGGGCGGTGACGTTCTCGATCGCCGCAGGTGAGACGCTCGACTGCACCTTCACGAACACACTGCAGCGCGGCGCGATCGAGATCACCAAGACCACGATCAAGGACGACAGCGGTCTGGCGGGCGCCACGTTCTCGATCACCGGGCCGAACTCGTACTCGAACTCGGTGTCGAGCGGCTCCGATGGCACCGTGTGCCTGGACGGCCTGACGTTCGGCGACTATACCGTCACGGAGACGGCGGCACCGAGCGGGTACGCCATCGATGACGACGCCGGTCACACCGTCACCGTCGACAACAACGCGACGTGCAGCGATGATCCGTTTGGTGGGGAGACGATCTCGTTCAGCGACACGCCGCTCTCGGAGGTCGGTGTGACGTTCACGTCGCTGGCAGGATCGGGAGTGACCAACGCCAGTATCGTGTGCGAGGACTCCACGCCCTCTGTGATCGACGCAGTGTCGGAGAACGGCGACCCAGATCCGGCGTATGACGACACGGGCGAGACCTTCACCAACCTCGCTCCGGGCACGTACACCTGCACGGTGGTGGTCGACCCGTAGCGAGCGAGAGCTAACAGAAAGATCGCGAGAGGGGCGGCCCCACCCGGGTCGCCCTTCTCGGTTCCCGGCTCCTGGGGAAGCTGCAGGCTCGCCAGCCCCCTTCCGGTCTGACCAGTGCGTTCCCGGCAGGTGATGCGGACCTGAGGGATCGTGGGACCCCACGATGCGGTGGGGTCAGATCCGATGAGGCAAGCTCAGCCACCGTACGCTGGCCCCGTGCGGGTGGCGGTGGTGGGCCACGTGGAGTGGGTGGACTTCGCCCGCGTCGACCATGTCCCAAGCGCGGGGGAGATCGTGCACGCCTCCGACTGGTGGGCGGAGCCTGCCGGCGGCGGCGCGGTGGCGGCCGTGCAGCTCGCGAAGCTCGCGGGGGACTGCACCTTCTTCACCGCCCTCGGCAGGGACGAGGTGGGACGGCGGGCGGCCGAGGAGCTGCGTCGCCTGGGCCTCCGGGTGAAGGTGGCCTGGCGCCACGCCCCGACGCGTCGCGCGCTGACCTTCGTCGATCCCAGGGGCGAGCGGACGATCACGACGCTCGGCCCTCGCCTGAACCCACACGCCGAGGACCAGCTCCCCTGGGACCAGCTCGCGAGCACCGACGCGGTGTACTTCACCGCCGGCGACGAGGGGGCCCTGCGGATCGCTCGACGAGGTCGGGTCCTGGTCCCAACCTCGCGGGTCATGGGGCTCCTGGGGCGGGTCGACATCCCCCTCGACGCGGTGGTGGGGAGCGCCCGCGACCCCTCGGAGCGGTTCGACCCGTCCGCCCTGTCGCGGCCTCCCGGCCTGGTGGTGCTCACCGACGGGGCACGCGGCGGGACCTTCCTCACCCCCGACGGGAGCGACCGAGCGTTCGCGGCCGCCCCCCTGCCCGGCCCGCTCGTGGACACCTACGGGGGCGGCGACAGCTTCGCGGCCGGTCTCACCTACGGCCTGGGGGCCGGGATGCCGCCCGAGCGAGCGCTCCGGCTGGCCGCCAGGTGCGGCGCCTGGTGCGTGTCCGGCCGGGGGCCGTACGCGGGTCAGCTGACAGCCGCCGACCTCTGATCGATCACGGTCCCCGACGCGGACGGGGCCTCGACCTGGCGGAGCGGGTCCACGACGCGGTTGTTCCGTCGAGCCGGCATGCCCACCCGACGCGGGGGGTCGTGCCGGGCGCTCAGGACGGCAGGATCACCGTGCCTGTAGCCGGGTCGATCTCCACCTTGATCGGCGGGAGCGGGCTGGGCGCGGGACCGGCGATCACCTCGGCGTGGTGCGCGGGGTCGTACTCGGCCCCGTGGCAGGGGCAGTACAGGATCTGCTGGGAGGCGTCGTAGCCGACCAGGCATCCCGCGTGCGTACACACGCGGCTGTAGGCGACCACGCGATCCTGTCCCAGGCGGATCAGCGCGGCCGGTCCCACACCGGGATCGTTGAACCCGACGGCGCCCCCCACCGGGAGGCTGCTGAGGGTGGCGATCGTGGTCCCGGACGGCGAGGGACCGCCCGAGCCCTGGGACGAGCCCTGGGACGAAGAAACGCCGGGACCCTGGGACGACGAGCCGCTCGAGCCGTTCCCCGTCGGGTCCTGGGAGGGGACGCCGTCCTGTCCCCGCCCGGGCCGGCGCTGCTTCAAGCCGGCGCTCAGCGCCGCGGCGGGCTTCCCGGCCACCGCCGCGCCGGCGCTGGCGGCGAGCAGCGTGGCGCCGGCCAGCACGCCTCCTCGGATCAGCTCTCTGCGGCCGATCTCGTCGGACGTATGGATCCGATCGACTGTGGGAGCAGCCCGGCTCCGGGCCCGCCGGCCCAGCTCGACCAGGCCCAGGAGGTAGGCGAGCCACGCCACCGCGTAGATCGAGTCCGATCCCAGGAAGTAGGGATGCACATGCCAGGTGGCCGACAGCGTCAGGGCCAGGTTGACGAGGAAGCCCCCAACGCCCATCAGCACCGGCGCGATGCCGACCAGCGTGCCGAGCCCGATCGCGATCTCCGCGAACGCGATGGCCAGCCCCACCGGCACCGGAACCTGGGCCAGCGCCCGGAGCACGCCACCGATCGGACTGCCATGGGCGAAGGCGGCGAGCTGGCTGCCGATGAAGTCGGGGGTGCCCGGGTGCAGGAAGTTGGGATCGGCCATCTTCTGCACCCCGGCGTACACGAACGTGACGCCGAGGAACGCGCGGAGCAGTCGCATCGACATCGGCTGCTGCCGCCACCCCTGGACCAGGGGCGAGCCTCCCCGGTGCCGGCCCCGGACCGGGGGCGGAGGGAGCCGGCGGTTGCGCTGGGTGCGAGCCTTCCTCTGGTTCACGGTGACCGAGTATCCGGATCGCGGATTGGACGACGTTTGGCCGAAGGTTGGGATCGGGTTAGGAACGAGGGTCATCCGGCCTCGCTCGCGAGACCATAGGGACGTGCGTCTGCTCTTGATCGAGGACGACCGCCGGCTGGCCGACCTGCTCGCGACCCGGCTCCGGAAGGAGGGCTACGAGGCCGCCACCTGCGCGTCGGGTTTGGAGGGTCTGGATATGGCCGCCTCGGGCGAGTACGACCTGGCCGTGGTGGACGTGATGCTCCCCGGGCTGGACGGCATCTCCCTCACCGCCGAGCTCCGGTCGCGGGGCATCGCGATCCCGGTGCTGATGCTCACGGCACGCGACACCGTGGAGGATCGGGTGACGGGCCTGCGCTCGGGCGCGGACGACTACCTGGTCAAGCCCTTCGCCTTCGCCGAGCTCCTGGCGCGCATCGAGGCCCTGGTCCGGCGCATGGACGGCGGGGACCGGCTGGCTCACGACGGCGTGGTCCTCGACCCGCTGGCACGCCGCGTGTGGGCGGCCGACCGAGCGGTGGAGCTGACCGCTAAGGAGTTCGACCTGCTCGAGTGCCTGCTGCGCAATCGAGGACGGGTGATGACGCGCGCCGAGCTCCTGGAGCAGGTCTGGGACTTCGCGTTGGAGACGCAGGGCAAGGTGGTGGACCTGTACGTCCACTACCTCAGGAAGAAGCTGGGAGACTCCGGGAGCGTGATCCAGACCGTGCGCGGCGTCGGGTACGCGATCGGCCGGTAGATGTTCCGCTCCCTTCGCTTCCGTATGGCCGCATCCCACGCCACGGTGCTGGCGGTCATCCTCATCGCTCTGGGTGGGTTGGGTCTGTTGCTCCTGTCCCGCGAGCTCGACCGGGCGGCCACCGGCGAACTGCGGGCCGCGGCGCAGCAGCAGGCGAACCGGATCCGAGAGATGGGGCACCCGGCGCCCCCACCCGACTCGGACGTGCCCTCCGCGTCGGCCCTACAGCTCGGCGTCTTCCTGCCCGACGGCACCCCGATCGGCGAGCCGGCCGAGATCCCCAGCTGGCTGACCCCGGGGCCGCCCGTCCGCGACCTCACGATCTCTTCCGAGCCGGTTCGTCTGGTGACCCTGCCCGCGGGCCCCTCCGGGGCCCCCCTGGCCCTGGTGGTGGCGGCCCGATCGCTGATCCCCGAGGCCCACCTGCTCCACGAGGTACGGCTGCTCTTGCTCTTCGGGGGCGGGGCGGCGGTGGCCCTCAGCCTGGCCGCCGGCTGGTGGCTGGCGGGGCGGGCCCTCCGTCCGGTCCAGGCCGCCTACGAGGTGCAGGCGGGGTTCGCCGCCGATGCCTCCCACGAGCTGCGGACGCCGCTGACGTTCATCCGCTCGGGAGTGGAGGTGCTGGCCGAGCGAGACCCGGAGCTGGGCGCCCAGGTGCTCTCGGAGGTCGACTACCTCACCGAACTCACCCGGCAGCTCCTGGAGCTGGCCAGGGCCGAGCGAGGCACCCTGTCGCTGGAGCGGCGGCCCATCGACGTGGGGCGGATCTGCCGCTCCGCCGCGCAGCGGAGCCGGATGGCGTCGGGGACCACCCTGTCGCTGGAGGGAGAGGAGGTCGCCGCGACCGGGGATCCCATCGCCGTCGAGGCGGCGCTGGACGCGATGCTCGAGAACGTCGGCGTCCACGGGGGCGGCTCGGCCACGGTGCGGTGGGGCCCGGTCGACGGACGGGTGCTGATCTCGGTCGAGGACCGCGGGCCAGGCCTGGCGCCCGAGCTGGCCTCGCGCGCGTTCGAGCGGTTCACGCGGGCCGATCCCAGCCGGACCCGAGACACGGGGGGCGCCGGTCTCGGGCTGGCGCTGGCGCGCGCCCTGGTCGAGGCGCAGGGCGGCAGGATGTGGCTCGAGCCCACGCCCGGGGGTGGCCTGACCGCCAAGATCGCCCTGCCCCGCGGCTGAGCCGCGCCTGGCCCGGGTGCCGCGGCCTGCCGTAGGCTCCGGACCGGTGGACGTCTCCGCGTTCCTGGCCCGGACCCCGCCGTTCGACACGCTGGACGGATCCACGCTCGCACGCCTGGTGCGCTCGGTCCAGATCGAGCACTTCCCTCCCGGCGCGCCCATGGTGCCTCCGGGCGCCGAGGCGCCGAGGTTCCTGTACCTGATCCGCAAGGGGGCGGTCGAGGTGATCGACGGCGACACACCCCTGGACCTCATGACCGAAGGTGAGGCGTTCGGCGCCGGCTCCCCGCTGGACCAGCTGGGGGAGACCGTCCGGCTCCGCGCGCACGAGGACACGCTCTGCTACCTGATCCCGAGCGAGATCGCTGAGGAGGTGCTCCACACGCGGCGAGGGATGGCGTTCGTGATGGGGACGGTGCGGCGCACGATCGCCCGGTTGCGGGAGGAGCGCGTGACCGATCGTCCGGTCGAGATGTACCGGCCGGTCGGCTCGCTGATCCGGCGCCCGCCGGTGACGTGCGGGGCCGGCACCAGCGTTGCCGAGGCGGCTCGGCTCATGGCGCGCGAGCGGATCTCCTGCGTGCTGGTCGCCGGTGGGGAGGGGTGGGGCATCCTGACCGATCGCGACCTGCGGTCCCGGGTGGTGGCCGAGGGGCGCGATCCCGAGCGGATCACGGTGTCTGAGGTCATGACCCCGGCCGCCACCACGGTCGAGCCCTCGGAGCTGGCCGGCGAGGTCCTCCTGCGGATGCTCGAGCACGGCTTCCACCATTGCCCGGTGCGCGCCGGGGACGGCCGTCTGTTGGGCGTGGTGACCGACACGGACCTAATGGGCCTGGGCCGCGAGACCCCGTTCGCGCTGAAGAGCGCGATCGAACGCGCCCCCGATGCCGAGGCCGCCGTTCGGGAGGTTCGACGGCTCCCCCAGGTGATCTCGGCCCTCGTGGAGGCCGGCAGCGACCCGGTGGAGACCGGTCACGTGGTGGCGTTCGCGATCGACGCGCTGACCCGTCGCTTGCTGGACCTCGGGATCGATCGGCTGGGCGAGCCGCCGGTCCCCTGGGCCTGGCTGGCCCTGGGGGGAGCGGCCCGACAGGAGCAGGCCCTCCGCACGGACCAGGACCACGCCCTGGTGGTAGGCGCGGGATCCGAGGAGCCGGAGGAGCCGGTGGACGCCTACTTCGCGGAGCTGGCCACCCTGGTGACGGACGGGCTCGAGACGGCCGACATCCCCCGCTGCGAGGGCCACGCGATGGCCACGAACCGAGTGCTGCGCACCTCCATCGGGGGCTGGGAACGGCGGCTCCACGGATGGATGGAGGACCCCAGCCTGATGGGCAGCGTCTTCCTGTCGATCGCGTTCGACCGCAGGCAGGTGGCCGGGCCGCTGGATGCCGAACCCATCCTCGGCGCGATGATGCATCAGGCTTCGGCGTACCCCCTGTTCCTCCGGCATCTGGCGCGTCGGGGCCTCGACCTCCGCCCGCCCACCGGGTTCTTCCGCGACGTCGTGGTCGGATCGCAGAGCGAGCGGGCGGGGAGGCTCGACCTCAAGCAGGGCGGCATCACGATCGTGAACAACCTCGCCCGCTACTGGGCGATCAGGGCCGGCGTTCCCGCGCGGCGCACGGTGGAGCGCCTGCGGGCCACGGGCGGCCGCGGCGGAGGGCACGAGGACCTGGTGGAGGCGTTCCGGTTCCTGTGGCAGGTGCGGCTGCGGCACCAGGTCGAACAGGTCGGGCGTGGCACCGATCCAGACGACCTGGTGGACCCGCGCGAGCTCGGCCCGGTGGTGCGACAGGGCCTGAAGGAGGCCTTCCGGACGATCGGGCGGGCCCAGCGGGTGCTGGCCCTGGAACTCGGGGTGCCCCGGCGCTGAGTCGACCCTAGCCGTGGGTGTCGGTCGGAGGAGCGACCGGGTTCGATCCGAGGGCGTGGTAGCCCCCGTCCACGTGGACCAGCTCGCCGCTGATGCCTCGTGCGGCGTCCGAGAGCAGGAACGCGACCGTGTCGGCCACCGGGCTCGGATCGGTGGTGTCCCATCCCAGCGGCGCCCGCTCGTGCCACCGCTCGGCCAGCTCCTCGAAGCCGGGGATCCCCTTGCCGGCGACCGTGCGGAGCGGGCCGGCTGACACGGCGTTCACGCGGACCCCGTACGGACCCAGATCGCGCGCCAGGTACCGGGTGACCGACTCGAGCCCCGCCTTGGCTACCCCCATCCAGTCGTACACCGGCCAGGCCACCCGCGCGTCGAAATCCAAGGACACGATGCCGCCCCCGCGCTGCCGCATCAGCGGCAGGAGGCCGGCGGCGATCGCCTTCAGGGAGAAGGCGCTGGTCCGGAAGGCCGCGCCCACGCTCTCCCAGGGCGTGGTGAGGAAGTTGCCGCCCAATGCGTCCTGGGGAGCGAAGGCGATCGCGTGCAGGAACCCGTCCAGGGATCCCCACCGCCGGGCCAGCTCCTCGCGGACGGCCTGGATGTGGTCCTCATCGTTCGCGTCGAGCTCCAGCACATCCGGCTGCGGGTCCAAGCGCTTGGCGAGCTTCTCGGTGATGCTGAGGGCCCGGCCGAACGAGCTGAGGACGATCTCGGCGCCCTCGCGCTGGACGGCTCGAGCGGTCGCGAACGCGATGCTCTCCCGGGTCAGCACCCCGGTGATCAACAGCTTCTTGCCCTGCAGCAGCATCCGCGCCCCCTCGACGAACGGCCTCCGATGCTACCGGCGTGCGGGGCCCCCCGCATCCTCGCATCATCGGCCGAGGCCCCCCACACGTCGTTTACCCTTCGGAGGTCATGGACCTTCGGACCGTGGCCAAGGTCGATCTGCACCGGCACCTGGAGGGAGCGCTCCGCCTCCAGACCATCATCGACCTGTACCGCGAAGCCGGGGAGCCGCTCGCGGCCGCCACCCCCGCCGAGCTGGCGCCGGCCGCACAGGTCCTGGCCCCGATGGGCAGCCTGGCCGAGGTCCTGACGTTCTTCCGCATCGCTCAGGGGGCCTTGCGCACCTACCAGGCCGTGGAGCGGGTCGCCTTCGAGGCGGTGGAGGACCTGGCCGCCGACCACGTCCGGCTCGCCGAGCTCCGCTACTCCCCCGACTTCCTGTGCCGCAGCCACGGACTGGACTGGGATGGGGCGCTGGACGCCATCGTGGCCGGCGTGGAGCGGGCCCGCGCGGTACACGATGTCACGGTGGGCCTGGTGGCGATCGTCAGTCGCTCCTACGGCATGGAGTCGGCGGCGCGGACCGTGGCCTTCGCGCTGCGTCACCGGGACCGTTTTGTGGGCTTCGACCTCGCGGACGACGAGGTGAACCATCCGCCCTCGGACTACGTGCAGGTGCTGGCCCCGCTCCGGGAAGCGCGGCTTCCCCTCACCGCCCACTACGGGGAGGCGGCGGGGCCCCAGTACCCGCGGGATGCGGTGCAGGTGCTCGGCGCTCGGCGCCTGGGTCACGGGGTCAGCGTGGCGGCCGACCCCGCCGTGACGGCCCTGGTGATCGACCGGGGGGTCACCCTGGAGATGTGCCCCACCTCCAACCACCGGACCAACGCCGTCGCCTCGCTGGAGGCCCACCCTGCGCTCCGTCTCCTGCACCAGGGTGCTCGCGTCACCCTGAACACGGACGATCCCGGCCTGTTCGGCATCGACCTCACCCACGAGCTGGAGGTGGCCGCCGACGTGTTGGGGTTCGGTCCGGGCGACCTGCGGCTCGCCACCGAGCACGCCCTGCAGGCGAGCTTCCTGGATCCCCGGGTCAAGGCCGAGACGCGCCGTCGGCATTTCGGCTGGCTCGACGCTACCTAGGGCCGGGGCCCGAGGACCGGTTCCAGCCGGCCGGGCGCCCCTGGGTCGCCGACCCGAGCCGACGGGCGGGCGGCATGGGCAGGGCAGGTCGTTCGCCCCTAATGGCCCGCTCGGGCCCCTGGCTACGGTGGCGCCCGAGAGGAGGGCCGGTTGCCCAAGGTCGACCTCAAGCGATCCATGCGTCGCCTGTACTTCCCTCCGGCCGGGCAGCCGGTCCTGGTGGACGTCCCCGAGCTGTCCTTCCTCCGGATCGACGGTCGGGGCGATCCGGAAGCGGCACCGTACACCCAGGCGATGGAGGCGCTGTTCGCCGTCTCCTTCGGGCTGAAGTTCATGATCAAACGCCTCGATCCCGAGGACGACTACACGGTGATGCCGCTGGAGTCGCTGTGGTGGAGCCGGGACCAGAGCACGTTCGAGATCGAGGACCGGTCGACCTGGCGGTGGACGGCGATGGTCGTCCAGCCCTCGAACGTCACCGGGTCGCTCGTGGAGCGAGCCGTGGCCGATGCCGCCGCGAAGCGTCGTTCGCCCGCGTTCCGCAAGATCCGGCTGGAACGGTTCCGGGAGGGACTGGCGGCTCAGGTGATGCACGTGGGGCCCTACTCGGAGGAGCTCGCGACCATCGAGAAGCTCCACGCCTTCATCGCCGAGCACGACTACCCGGTGCGGGGGAAGCATCACGAGATCTACCTCTCCGATCCCCGGCGGTGCGCGCCGGACCGGATCAAGACCGTGATCCGGCAGCCCGTCGGTCTGTAGCGGCCGGCGTCCTCGCGCTCCAGCGGGACCAGCGTGCCCCACTGAGCCGGTCGGGTCGGACTAGGATGGCCCGCGCCACGGTCGGAGAGGGGAACGAGGGATGACCACCGCCGACGCGGTCCGCGTGTTCGTGGACCGCTACTGGGAACAGCTGCTGGAGCTCGATCCCATCCTGGGCACGATGGTCGGCGACGAGCGCTACGACGATCGCCTCCCCGACCCGAGCGAGGAGGGCCGGGCCCGGTCGGCTTCGGTGCACCGAGCCGCGCTGGCCGAGCTCGCGAGCTTCGACCGGGACATCGAGGACGACGCGCTCCGGACCTCGCTGGACATGGCCGAGGCCATCTCCCTGCGCGAGGTCGCCTCCATCGACCACCGCCTCGATCGCCTCTGGGCCGTGAGCCACTTCTGGGGTCCGGCCCAGCTCCTCGGCGAGCTCGGCGCCATGCAGCGGGCCGACACGCCCGAGCGGCTGGAGCGCTACCTGGCGCGCCTGTCCGCGACGCCGGCCTTCTACCACGCGGTGCGCGAGGTCACCCGGGACGGGGCCGCCGCGGGCGTCACCGCCCCTCGGGTGGTGGTCGAGCGGACGCTGGGCCAGCTCGAGCGGTTCCTGACCACGCCGGTCGAGGAGTCACCCGCGCTGGGCCCCGTGCCGGAGCAGGACACCGCCGGACGCGAGCGCGTGGCCGAGGTCCTGCGGACATCGGCCATGCCGGCCCTGGAGGCCTACCGGACCGCCCTGCGCGAGTACCTGCCTGATGTCACCGAGACGATCGGCCTGTCGGCGCTCCCGGGGGGCGAGGCGATGTACGCGGCCGAGATCCTGGCCTGGACCTCGCTGCCGCTGGAGGCCCAGAAGGTGCACGACTTGGGCGTGGAGGACCTGGAACGGATCGAGGAGGAGCGGCGTCTAGCGGCCGACCGGCTGGGCTACGGTTCGCCTGCCGAGGCCGAGGCCGACCTCCTGCAGCGTCATCCGTTCGCCTCGAAGGAGGAGTTGAAGGACTTGGCCGAGGGCCAGGTCCGTCGGGGGTGGGAGGCGGCGCCGTCCTTCTTCGGCCGGATCCCCCGCGACAACTGCGAGGTCCGATCGGTGGAGGAGTTCCGGGAGGCGGACATGGCGTTCGCCTTCTACCAGCCTCCCTCCGAGGACGGCTCCCGGCCGGGGATCTACTACGTGAACGGCTACGACCTCCCCAGCCGGCCCCGGCACCACCTGGCCACCACCACCTACCACGAGGCCAACCCCGGTCATCACTTCCAGATCTCGATCGAGCAGGAGATGGGCGACCGGCCGGCCTTGCGTCGGTTTGGCGGGCTGCTGTCCGGCAGCGCCTTCGCCGAAGGGTGGGGGCTGTACAGCGAGCGGCTGGCCGATGAGATGGGCCTGTTCCTGGACGAGGCCGAGCGGCTCGGCATGCTCGACGCCCAGGCCCACCGGGCCGCGCGGCTGATCGTGGACACCGGGATGCATGCGCTGGGATGGACACGGGAGCGGTCCATCGCCACGCTGGCGTCGGCGGGCGTGCCCCACACGGATGCCGTGATCGAGACCGATCGCTACATCACGCTGCCCGGGCAGGCCCTCTCGTACAAGATCGGCCAGTTCGAGATCGAACGGCAGCGGGAGGAGGCGGCCAAGCGGGAGGGTGCCGCGTTCACGCTCCCCTCCTTCCACGACCGCCTGCTCGCCCTGGGCTCGCTGCCCCTGCCGGCGCTCCAGCGCGAACTGCGGAGCCGCTGAGCCGGCGCTCACCCGGACCGAGCCCTCCACCGGCCCTCGCCCCTCCGGCCGAACGGCCCCGTGGCGGCGGGCCTCCCGCCACTCTCCGACCTCGGTCGCGCCTGGGAACGTGATGGCGATAGCGAGGACGGTGAGCTCATGGAGACAGGACGCATCCTCGTCGGTGTCCCTCGGGAGACCTTCCCGGGGGAGTCACGGGTGGCCCTCGTGCCGGCGGCCCTCCCGGTCCTCGCCAAGGCCGGCATGGACGTGATCGTCGAGCACGGCGCGGGCGAGGCGGCGGGGTTCCGGGACGCCAGCTACGAGAAGAACGGGGGACGGCTCGGGGCACGCGTCGACGTGTTCGAGGCCGAGATCGTGGTGCAGGTCCGGACCTGCGGGGCCAACCCGGACGCGGGCCGCGACGACATCGAGCGCTACCACCCCGATCAGATCATCGCCGGCATGGCCGACCCCCTGGTCTGTCCGATCGGCATCCAGCAGGCCGCCGAGCGCAAGGTGATCGCGTTCGCCCTGGACTTCATGCCCCGGATCACTCGGGCTCAGGTCATGGACGTGCTCTCCTCGCAGGCCACGGCGGTGGGCTACAAGGCCGTGCTGCTCGCGGCCGAGCGCCTGCCGAAGCTCTTCCCCATGCTGACGACGGCCGCCGGCACCGTCCCCCCCGCCCAGGTCTTCGTGATCGGGGCCGGGGTGGCAGGGCTCCAGGCCATCGCCACCGCCCGGCGGCTCGGCGCGGTGGTCCAGGGGTACGACGTCCGGCCGGCGGCGCAGGAGGACATCGAGAGCCTCGGCGGCCGCGCCGTGCTGTTGCCCCTGCAGCCCGGGGATGCCGAGGACAAGAGCGGGTACGCCAAGGAGCTGGGCGAGGCCTTCTACCGCCGCCAGCAGGAGTTCATGGCCCAGGTCGTGGCGGGCTCGGACGTGGTCATCAGCACCGCGTTGATCCCCGGCAAGAAGGCCCCGGTGCTGATCACCGAGGAGGCCGTGGCCCGGATGCAGCCGGGCTCGGTCATCGTGGACTGTGCGGCGGAGCGCGGGGGCAACTGCGCCCTCACCCGCCCGAACCGGCGGGTCGTGACGGACAACCGGGTCACGATCCTGGGTCCCACCAACCTGGCCTCGTCGGTCCCTACCGTGGCCAGCCAGATGTACTCGAAGAACGTCACCGCGTTCCTCACGCACGTGTTCAAGGACGGGAGCCTCGATATCGACTTCGAGGACGAGATCGTGAAGGGAACGCTCGTCACCAGAGCCGGCGACATCGTCCACACCCGGGTGCTGGAGTCGCTCGCGGAGGTGGGTCATGACGGGTCAGCTTGAGGTCGCGCTCTTCATCTTCGTGCTGGCCTCGTTCCTGGGGTACGCCGTCATTACGCGTGTGCCCGGATTGCTGCACACGCCGCTGATGTCGCTCACGAACGCCCTGGACGCAATCGCGATCGTCGGGTCGCTGATCCTGGCTGGTGCCGGCGAGACCACGATGGCCACGGTGCTCGGCTCCGTGGCGGTCTTCGCATCCTTCACGAACATCGTCTCCGGCTTCCTGCTCACCGACCGCATGCTGCGCATGTTCAAGCGCCGTGAAGCCCCCCAGCGCTCCCGGGCTGCCCCCAAGGGAGCCCAGTCGTGAAGGACGCGATGAACACGACCGTCATCCCGCTCGCCTACCTGGTGGCGGCGTCGTGCTTCGTGCTGGCGCTGAAGTGGCTCTCCCACCCCACCACCGCTCAGCGCGGGGTCCGGGTCGGTGAGGTGGGGATGTTCCTGGCGATCGTGGCCACGCTGTTCAAGTTCCAGATCGTCGAGTACCAGTGGATCGCGATCGCGCTGGTCGCGGGCGTGATCGTGGGCATCCCGCTCGGCCTGGTCCCGATGACGGCGGTGCCGCAGCGGACGGCGCTCTCCCATGCCTTCGGCGCCCTGGCCGCCGGCGTGGTGGGCACCGCCGAGTACTACCTGCGACGGCCCGACCTGAGCACCAGCACGATGATCGCCCTCGGTCTGGAGGTGGTGCTGGGGTTCCTGACGTTCACAGGCTCGTTGATCGCCGCAGGCAAGCTCCAGGGGGTCCTGCGGGACCGGCCCTGGATCTACAAGGGCCAGAACATCGTGAACCTGGCCGTGCTGGCCTCGGCCAGCAGGACGTTCATGTGCCCGGGCATCCGCTCGGCCACCGGGTGGATCGCGAACCGCACGTCCACCCCGCGGTGCAGCAGCGCGTCGGAGAGCTCGCGCACCTTGTGCTGGGCCTGAGCCGCGGCCATCCCGTACCCGGGGACGATCACCACCCGGCGG
>DASQQQ010000117.1:0-7980 GCA_035643355.1 Actinomycetota bacterium
GGGGGTGAACCGGACCTGGACGTCCTGCTGCCGGTTGCCGTCGCGCTCCCGCTGTTCGGCGCCGCCGCGCTGGCAGCCCTCACGAAACTGCTTCCCCGACGACCGGCGGACCTGCTGGCGCTGGGCTTCGCCTGCGCCACCACCGCGATCTGCGCCCTGCTGACGATCGTCGCCGCCTCCGGGCCGGTGATCCACTGGTTCGGTGGCTGGACGCCGCTGGGCCGGCAGGCAGTGGGGGTGGCCTTCCTGGCCGACGGCTTCGCCGCCGGCTTCGCGGCGTTCATCGGCCTGCTCGTGGTCTGCGCCCTGGTGTTCTCGATCCGCTTCTACGAGGCGGTGGGTACCCTGTTCCAGGCGCTGATGCTCGCGCTGCTGGCCGGGATGGTCGGGTTCGCGTTCTCGGCCGACCTGTTCGACCTCTTCGTGTTCCTGGAGCTCGTCGCGGCCACCACCTACGCGCTGGTGGCCTACCGGATCCAGGAGCGCGGTCCCCTGGAGGCCTCCTTGAACACCGCCGTCACGAACACGGTCGCGACGTTGGTGCTCCTCATCGGGATCGCCCTGGTCTACGGACGGACCGGGGCGCTGAACCTGGGGCAGGTCTTCCGCGCCTTCGACGGCCGCTCTGCCGACCTGCTCGTCACCATGGCCCTGGTGGCCTCGGCGGTGGGGTTCCTGGTGAAGGCGGCGGCAGTGCCCTTCGACATGTGGCTGGCGGATGCCTACGCCGTGGCCCCGATCCCCGGGGGCGTGATCTTCGCCGGCGTCCTGACCGAGATGGGCCTCTACGGCTTGGGTCGGATCCGCTGGACGGCCTTCGCAGGCATCGGCCAGATCGCCCGGTTCGATCTGGTCATCCTGGCCGTGGGGGCGATCACGGCCGTGGTGGGAGCGCTCATGGCCGTTCCTCAACGCCGCCTGAAGCGGCTGGTCGCCTTCGTCGCGGTGGCGCATTCGGGCGTGCTGCTGATGGGGCTCGGGACCGGGACCTCGGAGGGGCTGGCGGGAACGGCCCTGTACCTGCTGGCCGACGGCGGACTGAAGGCCGCCCTGTTCCTGGCGGTGGGGATCCTGAAGCACCGACGAGGTTCGATCCACGAGGACCGGTTGATCGGTCGGGGGCGGGACCTGCATGTGGCGGGCATCGTCTTCCTGCTCACGGGCCTGGGGATCGCCGGGCTCCCGCCGTTCGGGACCGCGCTGGGCAAGGGGCTGATCGAGGCGGCCGCGCTCGAGCACGGCATGTCGTGGGCACCGTGGGTGCTCGGCCTGACCTCGGTCCTAACGGGAGGCGCGATCCTGCGGGCCGCCGGGCGCATCTTCCTGGGGTGGGGGCCAGAGGAGGCGACGTCCCACGCCGATGAGGAGGAGGTCACCGAGACCGAAGGGGGCCGAGGGGGGACGCCGCTGGTGATGAGCGGGCCGGCGGCGGCGCTGGTGGTCCTGGCCCTGGCGATCGGGTGCGTCCCCCGGCTGCTGCACGCGGCCCACGTGGGGGCGCTGCAGTTCCGCGAGCCCGCCCGGTACGCCGCGGCGCTGTTCGGGAGCAGGACGGCCCCCGTGTCGATCCCGCCTGCGCCGCCCTGGTGGGACGCCCCGACGCTCCTGTCCGGGGTCCTGGCCGCGGTCGCGGCGGTGGCCTTCGCCCTGGTGGCCCTGGACCGGGTCCGGATCCCCGCACGGCTCACGCGCGTTGCGACCCGGCTCTGGACGAGCCCGATGGCTCGGCTCCGAGCGGCCCACAGTGGCCACGTGGGGGATTCGATCGCCTGGCTGGTGGGCGGGGCCGCGTCCCTGGGGATCGCCGTCTCCTTGATCCTCGGCGTCTTCCGCTGATCCGGGTCACCTTCGGTCGGTGCCACCCTGTTTGCGCCGACGGTGCCACAGCCAGGCCCCCCCGAGGAGGAGCAGCACCACCGCCAGCACCACCCAGCCCACCCCCGACAGCACCCGGTCGATCAGGGCGAGGTTCCGGCCAAGGAGGTACCCGAGCAACACCACCGCGCTCACCCACACCAGGGAGGTGGGAATCATGAAGGCGAGGAAGCGGGGGAACGGCATCCCGGCCGTGCCGGCGGTGAAGGGCACGAAGGAGCTGACGCCCGTGGCGAATCGGCCCAACATGACCGCCTTGCCGCCGTGCCGCCGCAGGAACGCCGAGGCCTCCTCCATCCGCGGCTCCACCCGGCGCACGAACGGCACCCGCTGGATGATCGAGCGGCCGTAGCGCCGCCCCAGCCAGTAGCCGCCCGTCTGTCCGGCGATCGCCGCCACCACGCCCGAGGTGAGGATCCACTCGAGGGCCAGATCGCCGCGGGCCGCGTACACGCCGGCCAGCGCCATCGTCACGTCCCCCGGGACCACCCACCCGATCAGGGCCGCGGTCTCCAGGAACACCACCGCCGGGACGATCGCGTACCCGGCGGTCGTGAAGACGGGTCCGAGCCATCGGGCCAGCTCCTGGAGGAGCCCCAGCACACCGGCACCGGCCCCCACGCCTGCCTCAGTCGGTATCCACCAGCCGGAAGCCGGCCAGCAGCAGCGCGTTCGACAGGTACAGCCAGATGCCGATCAGCACCAGGGACGCCACGGCGCTGGTGGCGTAGTGCTCCTTGAAGTTCGTCCCCGCGGCCAGGAACAGCGCAAGCAGGGCGGACAGCGCCGCCGCCCCTCCGGCCGCGATCAGCGTGGCCCGCAGGATGGCGTTCCACGGCAGCCGTTCCGGCGGGAAGACCCGGTAGATCAGCAGCGTCGAGACGAAGATCCACACGAAGCCCACCCCCAGCGCCACGAGCCCGGCAGCCACACCGTGGAACAGGGACGGGTCCACCAGGGTCGTCCCCAGGTACGAGACCACCAGGGCGCCGACCGTGGACAAGGGCAGCAGGACCACGATCAGCAGCACCCGGCCCCGCAACCCGGGGAGCTCGTACGAGCCATCGGCCACCCGATCGAAGGCCCGGGTCAGGCCCGCCCCGTACGCGCTGGCCGGCCACAGGGCGGTGACGCCCGCGAGCACGCCGATGCTGGTGCCCCGCTGGGCCACGCTCCGCAGGGCCGAGTCCAGTCCCAGGTCGTTCGGGGCCATCCTGCCGACCGCGTCTGCGAAGTGGTGGACGCGCTGGTCGCCGAGGAGCAGGCTCGCGATCCACATCACCAGGATCACCACGGGCGCCAGGGAGATGAGCGCGTAGAAGGCCAGGCCCGAGGCGGAGAACAGGATCTGGTGGCCGCTCAGTCGACCGATCAGCCGGCGCGTCCTGGGGAAGCGCTCGGCCAGCCCGGCCACCGCTCGGGAACCGACCTCGCGCAGGCCCTCCCCCAGCTCCGCGCCGTTGCGTTGTTCCGTCTGCGCCAGCGGGCTAACCCCCCGGCGCGACGCGGTTGTGGAACCCGACGCTCCAGCGCCACTCGGAGCCGTCCTCCGCGTTCCACCACCGCTCGAGCAGACCCACCTCGCCGCCGGGCAGGATCACCGGGGTGCCCAGGTCCTCCTCGGTCGGCCACCGGTTGCGCCGGCGGACCGAGCCTCCGTCCACCGACAGCTCGGCCATGGGGGTGCCACCGTCATCCCGGAGGTCGCGCCCTCGGGCCACGAGCTCGCCTTCCTCGTCCACGACGGTGACGTCCGCGCGCTCGGGCAGCGAGTGGGCCAGCACGCGCGGCCCCGGTGCCATCCGCCCGCGCGCGAGCTCCAGGCCCATGGAGCCCCCGTCGGGGTTACGGATCTCCCAGATCCAGGTCTCGTCCGCCATCGAGGGACCCCTTCCCGGAGCGCGGGGGGGACAAACCGGGCGCCCGTCCACCCCGGCCCGGTTCCTGTACCGTGGTCCCTCGTATGTCCACCCTCCGACAGGATCCGACCACCCGGCAGTGGGTGATCCTCGCCCCCCGGCGGGGCGCCCGGCCGCACCAGGAGCTCGAGGGCCCGTCTCGGGACGATCTTCCGAGCTTCGATGCCGGATGCCCCTTCTGCCCCGGCAACGAGGACCAGACCCCACCGGAGATCCTCCGGGAGCCCTCCGGTGCCGACTGGCAGGTGCGCGTGGTCCCGAACTTGTACGGGGCGCTCTCCGGCGACGGCCCCGCCGTCCGCAGCGGCCCCCCGATGTTCCGGGAGCTGCCCGGCGTGGGCGGTCACGAGGTGGTGATCGAGTCCCCCGCGCACGACGGGCGGATGGACGAGATGTCCATCCCCGACGTGACCCGGATCCTCCGCGTGTGGCGGCGGCGGTACCGGGACCTCATGGCCGCCCCTCACGTCCGGGCGGTGGTCGTGTTCAAGAACTTCGGAGCCCTGGCCGGGACGTCGCTCGTCCATACGCATTCGCAGGTGGTGGCCACCCCGGTGTTCCTGCCCCGGCTGCTGCACCGGCTCGACGTGGCCACCCGCCACTTCGACGACCACGGGAGCTGCGTCTACGACGACGTGATCGCTGCCGAGCGCGAGGCCGAGCTCCGGGTGGTGGAGGGATGCGGCCGGTTCCTGGCCTTCGTGCCCTTCGCCGCCGGCTCCCCGTTCGAGGTGTGGATCGCTCCCACCTATCACGAGGGATCGTTCGGCGAGATCCGTGACGAGGACGTGGACGACCTGTCCTGCCTGCTGATCCGGACCCTGGCCGCGATCCGCAAGGCCTGCGCCGACCCCGACTTCAACCTGGTGGTGTACTCCTCCCCCGCCAACGGCCACCCGGCGGAGGTCTTCCACTGGCACATCAAGGTCCTGCCGAAGCTCTCCACCCCCGCCGGCTTCGAGATCGGCTCCGGCATGAGCATCCAGACGGTCCCTCCCGAGGACGCTGCGCTTGCCCTGCGGGGGGCCCTCTCGACGATCCCGATGCCGGCCCGTCCGGCCTGAGCGGACGGCCTCGGCGACCGCTCAGCCGGCGGCCAGGGACCCGGCCGAGGCCTGGACCCGGGCCACGGCGCGCTCCTTGCCCAACAGCTCGAGGGACTGCGGCAAGGGCGGCGAGACGTCGGACGCGGTGACCGCGGCCCGGATCGGCTGCCAGCCCTTCCTTCGGTTCAGGCCGTTGGTCTCCGCCAGGGCGTCGAGCGCGGTCCCGATCCGCTCGGCGGTCCACGGTTCGACCGCCTCCAGCGCCCGGGCGCCGGCCCGCAGGTACTCGGGACCGGCTCGCTCGAGCAGGCCTCGAGCCTGCTCGTTCGGCACCAGGTCGTCGGTGAACAGGAACCGGAGCATGTCCACCGACCCCCGCAGGGTGCTCATGCGCTCCCGCACCAGGGGCATGGCCCGGCGGAGCAGCTCTGGCTCGGGCAGGAGCCCCGCCTGGGTCAGGAACGGCATGCACCGGGCGGCCAGGTCATCATCGTCGAGCTGCTGGATGTAGTGGTTGTTCATCCACTCCAGCTTCTTCGTGTCGAAGGCGGCCGGGTTGCTGGAGACCCGCTCCAGCTCGAACGCCTCCACCAGCTCCTGCTTGGACAGGAAGGTGGTCCGCTCGTCCTTGGACCACCCCAGCAGCGCGAGGTAGTTCAGCAGCGCCTCGTGCACTACCCCCTGCTCGCGGAAGGCCTCCACCGAGGTCGACCCGTGCCGCTTGGAGAGTGGCTTGCCGTCACCGCCCAGGACCTGCGGCACGTGGGCGTACCGGGGCGCCGTGCCCCCGAGGGCCTCGATCACCGCGGCGTTCCGGGGCGCGCTGGCCAGCAGGTCATCGCCCCGGATCACGTGGGTGACCTCCATCCGCAGGTCGTCCACGGCCACCGCCAGCAGGAACGTGGGCGAGCCATCGGAGCGGACCATGATGAAGTCGCCGAGGGCGCCGGGGGCGAAGCGCACCTCGCCCTTGACCAGGTCCTGGACCACCCACTCGCGCTCGGGCATCGCGAAGCGGATCGCCGAGGCTCGGCCCTCGGCCTCGAACGTGGCGCGCTCGGCCTGGGACAGGTTCCGGCACCGGCCATCGTAGGTCCAGGCCCGTCCCCGGGCCCGAGCCGCCCGCCGCCGCTCCTCCAGCTCGTCGGGGGTGCAGTAGCAGGGGTAGGCCGCTCCCTTGGCCAGGAGCCGCTCGACGGCGTCCCGATAGACCTCGCCGCGCTGCGACTGCCGGTACGGCTGGTGGGGTCCGCCCACGTCGGGTCCCTCGTCCCAGTCCACCCCCAGCCAGCGCAGCGACTCGATCACGCCGTGCACGGCCTCCTCGGTGACCCGGCTGGCGTCGGTGTCCTCCACCCGCAGGATGAAGGCGCCCCGGTGGTGCCGGGCGAAGGCCCAGCTGAACAGCCCGGTCCGCACGTTGCCCACGTGCAGGGAGCCGGAGGGGGCCGGCGCGAACCGGCACCGCACGTTCACGAGGCGACGGGGTTGGACAGCGTCCCCAGCCCCTCCACCTCGACCTCGACCACGTCTCCGGGGGACAGCTGACCGACACCCTCGGGCGTGCCGGTGAGGATGACGTCGCCGGGCAGCAGGGTCAGGAACGAGGTGATGTACTCGACCAGCGTGGCCACCCCGAAGGCCATGTCGGCGGTGGTGGCGAACTGCCGCGTGTCCCCGTTCAGGCGGGTCTCGATGCGCACCCCGGTGGGGTCCAGATCGGTCTCGATCCACGGCCCGAGCGGACACGAGCCGTCGAAGCCCTTGGCGCGGGCCCACTGGTCATCGTTGCGCTGCAGATCGCGCAGCGTGACGTCGTTCCCGCAGGTGTACCCGAGGATCACCCGGTACGCATCCTCGGCCGCGACGTTGCGGGCCAGCCGGCCGATCACCACCGCCAGCTCGCCCTCGTAGTCGACCCGGCGGCTGACGGCCGGCAGCGGGATCGGATCCCCCGGCCCGATCACCGCGGTGGAGGGCTTGAAGAACAGGAGCGGCTCATCGGGAACGGCGCCCCCGAACTCCTTCGCGTGCGCCAGGTAGTTCCGCCCCACCGCCACGACCTTCGAGGGCAGGACCGGCGCCAGCAGCCGAACGTCGTCGAGTGGCAGCTCCTCGCCGGTGGGCACCGGGTTCTGGAAGAACGTGCCGCCGAGCACGCGGACCGAGCCGGACCCCCCCTCCAGGGCCCCGGTGGCGATGCGGTCGGCGGTGCGGAATCGGACGAGCCTCATCGGGCCCGAGGCTACCGCATCGCGCCGGACCCGCCCCCCTCCTCGGCCGCACGCCTGGCGTCGGGATCGTACAGGTGGCAGGCCACCGTCACCGGATCCAGGTCCAGCAGCCGGGGCTCCAGGGGCTCGCGGAACGACACGGTGCAGGCGGCCGCCTCCGACCGCACCTCGGCCACCCCGGTCCACAGGGGCCGGTCCGGGTCCTCTTCCCTCATCCGGTCCAGGAGCGCACGCACGTGCTCCCCGTCGTGGGCGCGGCCGGCGGGCACCCGTGCCGTGGTGGTGGGCGCCGCCAGCGCCCCCAGATCGCCCAGGATGGCGCGCTCCTGCTCGAACCGGTCCTTGGAGCCGCGGGCCCAGTGTTCCTCGATGTGCTCCTTCAGGTCCCGGCTCTCCCACCCGCAGACCGCGAACGCCCGGGGGCAACGGGGGTGGAACCGGCAGCCGAGCGGAGGATTCGCGGCGTCGGGGACCTCGCCCCTGGGGAGATCGCGCGGGACCATCCGATCCGGATCCGGATCCGGCACGGCCTTGAGCAGGGCCACGGTGTACGGATGCTTGGGATCCTCGAAGATCGCATCGGTGGGGCCGATCTCCACGATCTGGCCGAGGTACATGATCGCGATCCGGTCACAGAAGAACTTCGCGGTGGCCAGGTCGTGCGTGATGTACAGGTAGGTGAGATCCAGCTCGGTCTTCAGCTGGAGCATGAGCTCGAGGATCTTGGCCCGCACGCTCATGTCCAGCATCGACACCGGCTCGTCGGCGATCAGCAGGTCCGGGTCCAAGATGATGGCGCGGGCCAGCACCGCCCGCTGCTTCTGCCCGCCGGACAGGTCCCCGGGGTACTTGTGCAGGAACTGCTCCACGGGAACCAGCCCCACCCGCTCGAGTGCCGCGGCGACG
>DASQQQ010000118.1:0-17004 GCA_035643355.1 Actinomycetota bacterium
GGCGATGTTCAGGGCCTCCTCGAACATCGCTCCGGCCCCTTCGAGGTCGTTGCGCCAGTACGGGGCCCACCCCGCCGTGAGCAACGTCCGGGCCAGCGTGTGGGGATCCCCGAGCTCCCTGGCCGCGGCCAGCGATCGGTCGAGCAGCGCCTCGGCCCGCTCCTGGTTGCCGTGGATCGACAGCTCGATGTCGCCCAGGAACCGGCTGGCCTGGGCCCGGATCGGCAGGTCCTCGGTGGCGAGCTCGATCGCCCTGGTGAGCGGGGGCACCGCCGCCTCGAACTCGCCCAGCCAGTACCGTGACTCGCCCAGGTGGGCCAGCGCGTCGGCCTCGCGCCGCCCCCACCCCGCCTCGGGACCGGCCAGCGCGATAGCCCGCTCGTACAGGTCCGCCGCCGGACGAGGCTCGGAGCCGTCCAGCGCCAGGTGACCGGCGTGCGCGAGGGCATCCACCGCGCGCTCGGCCAGCGCTCGGTCGGCCGGGTTCAGGTCCAACGAAGCGCGGGCCGCCTGCTCCAGGTGATAGGCGATCGAGCGCGGGTACCGCGCGGCGGTGTGTGGGTCTTCCGCCAGCCGGTCGGCCACCGACAGGTGCAGGCGCCGACGCTCCCGTTTGGGCAGGCTCTCGTACGCGACGTCGCGCACCATGCCGTGCCGGAACCGCCACTCGCCGGCCCGCTCAGCGTCGGGCAGGAGCAGCTCCTCCTCCTCCAGCAGCCGCAGGATCGGCTCGCCCGCCTCGGCGATCAGCCGCAGCTCGGACAGGTCGAAGGTGGAGCGGGCGAAGACGGATGCCTTGCGGACCACGTCGCGAGCCTCGCCCGGCAGGTGGTCGATGCGGGCGGCGATCACGGCCTGGACCGTGGGCGGCAGCAGCGCCTGGGGTAGCGGCCCGGTGTCCGAGGGGAGCTCACCTCCCACGTGGAGCAGCATGCCGGTGGTCTCCACGATGAAGAACGGGTTGCCGCCGGCGTGCCGGGCGATGCGCTCGGCCGTGCGAGGGTCGAGCCCCTCCCCCGCCTGCAGGGCGAGCTCCGTGGCATCGTCCACCGACATCGACTCCAGGAACAGGGTGAGCGAGTCGCGCAGGCCGCCCCCCCAGTCCGGACGCTGGTCGAGCAGGTCGTCCCGGGCCGCACAGAGCACGAACAGGGGCATGCCCCTCGCGTCGCGAACCGTGTGCTCCACCAGGTCCAGGAGATGGGGCTCGGCCAGGTGCAGGTCCTCGAAGACCAGCACCACCGGCTCCCGGGCCCCGAGGCCCTCCAGGAAGGCCAGCAGGCCCGAGCGGACCTCGGCCACGCGCGAGCGCCGGTCCTCCTGCGGGTCGTCCACCAGGCTCAGGACGTGACCAAGGCGGGCCACGATCTGCTCCGAGCGATCGGCCGAGCAGCAGGAGAGCACGACCTCCTCGAGCCGGGCCTGCAGCAGGTCCTTGGGCGCGTCGGGGCGCTCTCCCAGCTCCTGGAGCAGCATCTGGCCCACGGGGGCGAAGGTGACGTCTTCCTCGAAGGGGTCGGCGCGCCCGGTCAGGACGTGGACCTGGGCGGGGAGCGCGGCCACGAACTCGTCGATCACCCGGCTCTTACCGATGCCCGGCTCCCCCACGAGGGTCACCATGTGGCCGCGGCGGGACTCCACCGCTCGCTCGAACGCGTCCCGCAGCAGCCGGAGCTCGCGGCGACGATCCACGAAGGGGATGGTCCGGCGCGTGGAGCGGGGCGCCAGCGCCACCACCGGCCAGCCGGGCAGCTGCTCCTCGAACCCCTTGGCCTGAACCAGCCGCCGCTCGCCGAACTCCACCCGCTCCAGAGCGATCATCCTGGTGGTCTCGCCCACCAGCAGTCCGCCGGGCTCGGCCCCCTGCTGGAGCCTGGCCGCCGCGTTCACGGCGGCTCCGAAGAGCAGTCCCTGCTCCGCTGCCTCCGAGCCGATCGCCACCGACCCCGTGTTGATCCCCACCCGGCATCGCAGGGGAACCGGCAGCCCCAGGGACTGGCCCAGGCGTCCCACCCGATCGACCACGGCCAGCCCGGCCCGGATCGCTCGCAGCGCGTCGTCGTCGTGCGCCTGCGGGAGCCCGAACACGCCCACCACGGCGTCCCCGGCGAAGTTGTAGGCGCGGCCGCGGAGGGACTCGAGCTCCTCGGTGACGGCCTGGTAGTAGGCGGCGATCACCTCCCGGTAGGCCTCCGGATCGATCCGGGACGACAGCTGCGTGGAGCCCACCAGGTCGGTGAAGACGACCGTGACGACCTTGCGCTCCTCGGGTGGGGGCGCGGTGGTGGGGAAGCCGCAGTTCGGGCAGAACCGGGCGTCGACGGGGAGCGGCTCCCCACAGCGCTCGCACCTCGGGCGGTCCATCCGGCAAGCATACGTTGGGGCGACGACGACCCCGAACGCTCCCAGACCGCTACGGGACCGACGGCTCGCCCACGATCCGGAAGCCTTCGATGTCGAGGATCGACCCCACCCGGCGCTCCGCCTCACGGAGGATCATCTGGACCCGGGCCCCCACCTCCAGCGGCTCATCACCCGGGTCGAGGATCCGGTGCACCAGGACGGCGTCGGCGCCGTCCGGACGGATCAGGCCGATCGTCTCGGGGAGATCCAACGGCCGCTCCTCGGGACCGACGAACCCGATGGTGAAGGACACGAGCTCTCCGCCCGGCCCGACCTCCGTGTCGGCCGCCAGCTCCGAGAAGCACCGCTCGCAGAACAGCCGGGCCGGGACGTACGTGTAGTCGCAGCCCTCACAGCGGGAGCCGAGCAGGACCCCGCGATCGCGCAGAGCCGTGAAGAAGGCGTCCCCAGCCACCCCCGGCGTGTATCGGTGACCGACCGGGAAGTCGCCCTCCCACCGACGGACCAACTCGGGCCGGGCGATCTTCTCGCGCATCAGCCCTCCGCCACCGGACGGAAGTACGCGATGTCGAGGATCGACCCGGTGCGCTCGGCCTGCGGCTTCCACACCGCTTCCACGGCCATGCCGATCCGGACGTCGTCCGGCGCCACCTCGCCGAGCTTGTGGAGGAAGCCACCGCTGGAACCGTCGATCGCGATCACGGCGGGCAGCTCCGGCGGCTCGATCCGCTGCATGTCCCAGGACACGTGACAGACCGAGTACGTCTGGACCACGCCGCTCGGCTCCACCTCGGCCCAGCCATCGGTCTCCCGGAAGCACCGCTCGCAGAACATCCGGGGTGGCACCAGCACCCGGCCGCATCCGTGGCACACCCGCCCCAGGATCCGGCCCTCGGCCAGCCCGTCCAGGAACCTGCCCACCGCGACCCCCGCATCCCACGCGTACCGAGCCTCGATCGCATCGTCCACCGCCCCGGTCGCCGACCGGAACTCGGCATCCGACAGCGGATGTCCCCCCATGGCGAACGGCGGGGTCTGCACGACCGTGACGGGTTCGGCCCCAGGAGCCGCCGGGGGCTCTGGAGCTCGCGAAGCGGGCGGAACGAGCGAAGCGCCCCCCGGCGGGCCGGCGGCCGAAGCCCCATCGCGGCTCATGACGACCACGGTGCCGACCTGCATGAGATCGCCCCAGGCTTGGGCCACCCCCCGTTCCGGGGTGCCGGGGACCTGGCGGGCGCCGGCCTCGCCGCGGAGCTGCCAGAAGAGCTCGGCGATCTTCATCAGGCCGGCGGCGGCGATGGGGTTGCCGACGCCGAGCAGGCCGCCGCTGGGGCAGCTCGGGAGGTCTCCCTCGCGATCGAGCACACCGTCCCGCGCGGCCTCTGGGGCCTTGCCTCGATCGAACAGGAGCAGGCCCTCGAGGTGGTGGAGCTCCTTGTAGTCGAAGGGGTCGTAGGGCTCGGCCAGGTGGATCTGCTTGCGGGGCTCGGTGATGCCGGCCATGTCGTAGGCCATGCGGGCGGCGTTCGCCACGTACTCGGGGAACACCAGGTCGCGGTTCGTCCAGTAGGCGGTGTCGAGGTTCCACCCCACGCCGTCGATCCACACCGGGGCATCGGTGATGCGGCGGGCGGCCTCCTCCGATGCCAGCACCAGCGCCACGGCGCCGTCGGAGACCGGCGAGACATCCAGCCGCTGCACCGGCCAGGCCAGGGTCTCCGAGCCCAGCACGTCCTCCACCGTGATGTCGGTGCTTCCGAGCAGCGCCGCCGGATGCCCGGCCGCGTTGTGCTTGTTCTTCACCGCCACGGCCGCGATGTCTCGCTTGTCCAGCCCGTGGACCGTCATGTAGCGGTTCATCTCCAGGGCGAAGATCCACAGCAGGTTGGGTCCGAGCGGTCGCTCCAGGACGTTGTCGAAGATCGTGATGAACGCGCCCTGCGGATGCGGCTGGGTGGAGGACATCTTCTCCTCGGCCACCAGCAGGGCGACGTCGAACAGCCCGCTGGCCACCGAGTACCAGCCCTGGATCGCGGTGAACACGCCGCTGCCGCCACCCACGTAGGTGCGGATGAAGGGCTTGCCGACGGCGCCGGCTCCGTCCGAGAGGTACTCGCCCTTCATGTGCACCCCATCGAAGGCGTCGGGGGCCGAGGTCAGGCAGACGCCGTCGACGTCGGACAGTGAGAGCTCGCAGGAGTCCAGCGCCGCCCGGGCCGCCTCCCAGGCCAGCTCCTTGCCCGTCTCCTGGGCGCGGCGCATGAAGCGGGTCATCCCGGCTCCGACCACCGCCACCCGGCGAGCCATCAGCCGCCCCCCTCGATGAACTCGATCAGCTGCAGCCCGTTGCCGAACGGATCTCGAAACGTCGCGTACCGGGCGTAGCCGTCGACCTCCCCCGCGTGGTCGAACGTGACCCCTCGCTCCTCCAGGCGGGCCCGAGCGGTCACCAGATCGTCCACCCGGAAGACCGCCGTGCCTCCGGGCGCCGACCCGGGGCCGGCCCCGTGGAGGGCGAGCCGGACGGCTCCGGCGTCGAACTCGGCCCACTCGTCCCCGTCGCGACGCATCAGGCCGAGCTCGAGCACGTCACGATAGAAGACCACGGCCCGGTCCATGTCCCCCACCCAGAACCAGACGTGGTCGAGGGTGTTCACGCTCACCCGCCGACCCCCTCGTCGTTCGCCAGCACCATCACCGCGGAGGAGGTGGACGGCACGCCCGGCCAGGACTGGGCGAGGGCCGTGAAGACCTCGTCCACCTGCCGCTCGCCGGCCTCCCCGCGCAGCTGCTCCACGCACTCCTGCAGCCGCACCAGTCCGTTCGCCTGGAAGAGGTTCCCCTGCCCGAGCGCCCCACCCGAGACGTTCACGGGCAGGTCGCCGTCGGGCTCGAGCTCGCCGTCGGCCAGCAGCTGCGGCAGCTCCTCGCCGTCGACCAGGCCGAGAGCCTCCAGGTGTTCGAGCTCCTTGTAGGCGTAGGTGTCGTCCAGCTCGGCCAGGTCGATCTGCTCGCGGGGGTCCTCGATGCCGGCCATCGCGTACGCCCGCTCGGCGGCGGCTCGAACGGTATCGGCCTCCCCCCACCGCCGGCTCTCCAGGGTGGGGCTCCCCGAGCACCACCCGGTCCCGAGGATCCAGGCCGGGGCCTCGGTCAGGTCCCGGACCAGCTCCTCGGCGGCCAGCACCACGACCACGCACCCATCGGCGGGTCCGGCGATCTCGAGCTCCCGGAGCGGCCAGTACGAGGGTGCCGAATCGTCCACCTCGTCCGCCCCCAGGTCCGAGGGGTAGGCGGCCCGGGGGTTGTCCAGGGCGTTGCGCCGGTTCTTCGCCGCCACGATCGCGCAGTGCTCTTCGGACAGGCCGGTTCGCTCCAGGAAGGCGGTCATGTCCAGACCGGCGATCGCCAGGACCGACGGCACCACCGGGCGGTTCAGGACGGGATCCAGCGCGAACCGCTCGATCCGGCCCAGCGTGAGCACGTCGGAGACCTTGCTGTGCGCCTCGACCGCCACCACCCGGGCGGCGCCGGCGCCGATCAGCATGAGGGCCGTGGCCACCCCGAACAGGCCGTCCCCGGCCACCGTCTGCACCGGCCGGTGGAGCGCCCCGAGCTGGTCGGGCACGTACTCGTCGAAGATGCTGGTGCCCTCCAGCAGGTCCTCGGAACAGCACACGAACGAGTCGATGTCCGTCCGGGGATCCACCCCCGCGTCGTCGTACGCGCGCTGCGCGGCCTCGAACATCAGCTCCTTGTAGGACAGCCCGGCGGTGATGGGAGCGAATCCCGAATGCCCGATCCCGACGACGGCGACGCGCGGCTCCACGTCTCCTTCTATCACCGAACGCGTTCGAGCGACGAGCCGTGGCCCTCCGGCGTCAGCGGCCGGCGCCGAGGATCCTGCGCTTCTGGGCCTCGAACTCCTCCTGGGTGAGGACCCCCCGGTCGCGGAGGGACGCCAGACGCTCGAGCTCGCCGGTCGTGGATGGCGCGCCGGGTGCGGGGCCTCCCCGCATCATCCGCTGCTGGTTCATCTCGCCCTGGTGGTAGATCGTCTTCTGCACCTCTTCGGGGTTGCGGATGTCCGAGAAGACGTTGGTCCCACGCTCCCCCGCCGACTCGATGCTGAGGTCCCCCGCCCCGATGATCCGCTCGAAGACCCCCTGGCTGAACCGCACGTCGTTGATCGCCTCGAGCGGGATCTCCATCGAGGACTTGGCGATCCACCCCTGCCGGTGGATCACCCGGTCGCTGGTGACCACGAAGTGCGACGTGGCCCATCGCACGGCCCGCCGCGCCGGATACCAGACCAGGAGGAGGAACAGGGCGATCAGCCCACCCCACACCAGCACGGAGCGACCGAACCCGGAGCTCGGCGCATAGACCAGGAGCACGATGTAGGCGGCCAGCCCGAGGATCGCGACGGCCGCGGGGCCGACCAGGGCGATCCAGTGCGGACGCAGGTCGAGGATCAGCTCCTCTCCCTCCACCAGCAGCCGCCTCGGGAACGCCATCGGCGGGACGCTACCCCGCCCGGGGGGCCGCGGCAACCACGGCGAGCGCTCAGCGCAGGTGCCGGATCTCGCCGAAGCGGACGACCTCCGGACCGGCCTGGGTGCTCACCACCAGACCTCCGGCCTGGTCCACATCGACGGCCCGCCCCTCGATCCGCGCCCCCGAGACGGTGGTGGTGCTCACCTCGTTGCCGAGCGTCACGCAGACGTCCCGGTACGAGGAGGTCACCGCGCCGGCGAAGGCCGGGTGGGTGGGCTCGTACCGGCGGACGAAGGTCCGCAGGAAGTCCTCGAGCAGGTCCGCCGGATCCACCGCCTCGATCGCCGCTGCGTGGTGCACGTACGGCGCCTGGCCGATGTTCACGCCGGTCCCCAGGACCACGAAGGCGAACCGATCCTGCTCCAGGAGCGACTCGGCCAAGATCCCTCCCACCTTGCCCTCCCGGGTCACGAGATCATTCGGCCATCGGCATCCCACCGGCGTGCCCGAGAGCCGACAGGCGGTGGCCATGGCCCATCCGGCCAGCAGGGTGAGCAGCCCGCCCTGCTCCGGGTGCAGCTGGGGGCGGAGGACCACCGAGACGATCAGCCCCCGATCGGGCTCGTCCACCCAGCTACGGCCCAGGCGCCCCCTGCCCTCCGTCTGGTGGTTGGACCCGACCAGGGTCCACTCGGGCGCCCCTTGCCGCGCCAGCTCCACCGCCGTGAGCTGGGTGGAGCGGGTAATCTCGTCGAATCGAACGGGGGCCTGCACCCCGATCCGCTCGAGCGCGTGCGTCAGAGCGTGTTCGGATAGCGGCATCGGTTGACTCCCGTTCGGGTGATGTGGATTATCGCGAGCCGGAGCCGCCCGTGCCGAAGACCCGCATATTGGTCGCGAACCGAGGCGAGATCGCCGTCCGGATCATCCGGACCATCCGCGAGCTCGGCTATCGGTCCGTGGCCGTGTACTCGGATGCGGATCGGGACGCCCTGCACGTGGAGATGGCGGACTCGGCGTACCGGATCGGTCCGCCGCTGCCGGCCGACTCGTACCTGTCGATCGGCGCGATCCTGGAGGCGGCTCGCAAGGCGAAGGCCACCGCGGTGCACCCCGGCTACGGGTTCCTGTCCGAGCGCGCCCATTTCGCCACCGCGGTCGAGGAGTCCGGGTTCCTGTTCATCGGCCCGCCGGCCGAGGCCATCGACATGATGGGGGACAAGTCGGCCGCCCGGCAGGCCGCCGATCGGGTCGGTGTTCCGATCGTGCCGGGCACCACGGAGCCGGTCACGGTGAAGCAAGCCAGGCGCCACGCGGAACGGATCGGCTTCCCCTTGTTGGTGAAGGCCGCGTTCGGCGGCGGGGGCAGGGGGATGCACATCGTGCGGACGGGCGCGGACCTCGAGCCGGCGCTGACCCGGGCGGCGCGGGAGGCGAAGGCCTACTTCGGCCGGCCCGAGGTCTTCCTGGAGCGCTACATCGAGCGCGCCCACCACGTGGAGGCCCAGATCCTGGCCGATCGCCACGGCACCATCTCCTTCTTGGGCGAGCGCGACTGCTCGGTCCAGCGCCGGCACCAGAAGCTGGTGGAGGAGACGCCCTCCCCGGTGGTCGACGCCGAGCTGCGGTCCCGGATCGGCGAGGCGGCGATGATGCTGGCCAAGGAGGCCGGGTACACGAACGCCGGGACCGTCGAGGGCGTCGTCGACGACGAGGGCCACTTCTACTTCCTGGAGATGAACACCCGCCTGCAGGTGGAGCACACGGTGACCGAGATGGTCACCGGGCTCGACATCGTGGCCCTGCAGATCGCGGTGGCCCTCGGCGAGCACGTGGACCTGTCCTCGGTGCGCGGACGCGGACACGCGATCCAGTGCCGGATCAACGCCGAGGACCCCTCGAAGAACTTCCTCCCGGGGCCCGGCCGGGTCGCCGGGTACCGCGAGCCGTCCGGGCCCTTCGTGCGCGTGGACTCCTACCTGCGACCGGGCAAGGAGGTCCCGTCGGACTACGACTCGATGTTCGCGAAGGTGATCGTGAGCGCGGAGGACCGGGAACGGGCGCGCCGTCGGATGCTGCGGGCCCTGGACGAGTTCCAGGTGGAGGGCATCCCCACCACGATCCCGCTGCACCGGTGGGTGCTCGGCACCCGGGAGTTCCGCGAGGGCACCCACACCACCGCGTGGCTGGAGCCCGCACTCCGGGACCTGAAGCTGCCGATGCCGGAGATCGCCCTGCCACCCACGGAGGCCAAGCAGCCGGTGCCGGCCGAGCTGCTCGTCGAGCTGGACGGCCGAAGGGTGCCCGTCCGGATCTTCGACCAGCGGCGGGACACCGCCCCCCGGCCGCCGAGCCGGCACCTGTCCACCCACGGCGAGCACGTCCACAGCGTGGTGGCCGCGCCCATGCAGGGCACGATCTTGCGCGTCCTGGTGGAGCAGGGCCAGGAGATCGCGGCCGGTGACGTGCTCTGCATCGTCGAGGCCATGAAGATGGAGAACGCGATCCCCGCCCCCCGGGACGGCATGGTTTCCGATCTGCCGGTGCAGGCGGGGCAGGTGGTCGAGCCCGGACAGACCCTCGCCGTGATCGACTGAGCCCGGCGGAACCGCTACCGCTCGGGGCGCGGCCCCCAGGAGTCTCGTCCGGTCATGCGGAACCCGGAATCGTGGATCCGGTAGTTGCGGTTGACCGAGACCAGGACCGCGGTCAGGGTCTCGACGATCCGCGCCATCGACAGGTCGCCCGCATCCACCCAGCGGAGGTCGGGGATCTGGTCGATCACCCCACCCACCAGGCCCTTGGCCTCACGGTCCCTCCCGCAGACGAGCACGTCGCTCTCGATGGGATGCTCCAGGTCCTGCAGGGCTCCGCCGGCGATCGTGTGGAAGGCCGCCACCATCCGGACCCCCGGATCCAGGATCGCCTTGGCCTGCTCGGCCGCCGACCCGTGCCAGGGATGCACCACCTGCCAGGCGCGACCACCCACCGCGGTAGCCAGCGGGCTGGTGCAGTCCACCACGATCTTGCCGGCCGCCACGTGGTCCTTGATGGCTCGATAGATATCCGCCTGGCCCGCGTAGGGAACGGTGACGAAGACGATCTCCCCGGCCTCGGCGGCCGCCTGGTTCGTGGTGCCGTCCACCCGGCCGTCGGCGCCCAGGATCCCCCGGGCCTTCTCCGCGGTGGTGGCCCCCTTCTCCTGTGATCGGGATCCGATGATCGCGTGCTGGCCGGCCCGGGCCAACCGCAGCGTGAGCCCGAACCCTTCCTCGCCGGTGCCTCCGATGACCGCCACGTCCATGGTGCGCCAGCCTAGCGGAACGGAGCGACCCCGCCGGGGGGGCTTCCGGCGGGGTCGCTCCAGGACCAAGGCCCGTTGGCCCTCACTTCACCCCGGACCTGGCCGGGACGACCGCCAGGTCGTACCCGTCCGTCCCGTTGCCCCAGGCATAGACCTGGTAGGTGTGCCCGCGACGCAGCTTCAGCACGTCGGGGCCGATCACGGGCCGGTAGTCACCGGGCAGGGAGACCCAGGCCGCGTAGACGCCCCTGGGGAGGACGGCCGTGAACGTCTCGCCGTTGTTCAAGCCCTCACCCAGGATGGCGCCGTTCGCCCACAGGTCCACCGCCGGAGCGGCCGCGGTGTGGCGGACGATCAGCCGGGCCCTGCCCTCGCCCACCTCGCTCATGTCGTTGCGGAACAGGCCGATGGTGGGGGCACCGTTCGCCTTCAGGTGAGCGACGGCCGTGTAGTTCCTGCCCTCCTTCAGCCTGATCCCGTCGGCCTCCAGGACGGCCGGATCGGCGCAGTCGTCCGAGGCGGCCACGACCTTCAGGTCGTACGAGCCCGGAGGCAGCTTGACGCCCTTCACGACCTCACCCGGGTTGAAGTCCGAGATCGCCTCGGCCCCGTTCACACACACGTTCACGTCCGCGCCCGGGATGCCGTGGACGACGTTCAGCGTCGCCTTCGCTCCGCCGGCGGCTCCCGCCGGCGCTGCGGCGAGCAGCGACATGGCGATCGACCCAGCGACCGCCACACCGAGCAGCCTCCTCGTGCTGCGCATGGCTCCCTCCTCCCCTCGGGGGGTGGGCCGTCTCTCCCACCCCTGCCCGAGAGCCTGGTGGAGGAGATGCACTGGCGTCACACATCCCGTCGGATCTGCATAGGTTCGTGCCCGATGGACCTCTGCGAGGAGGGCACAGCCTAGGCACTTGCCTTGGATCGGGGACCGTCCGCGTAGAGTCCGGTGCGATGGCGCGGACGATGACGTACCTGACGGAGCTCGTCGTGGGGGTGGTCTGCCTGGGGGCCGGGACCGGCTTGATCCGCCGGGGGCCGAGGATGGCCGGCCTGCTCCTGGGCGTGGCCGGGGTGGCCGCGGTGGTTCACGCCATGGTGCGCTTGCCGGGCTGAGCCCGAGGGCCGCTACCGCGGCCGGTACTCGCCGAACGCCTCGCGCAGCACGTCGGAGACCTCCCCCAGCGTGGCCCGGGCGCGCAGGGCCTCCTTCATCGGGGGCAGGAGGTTGGCCGATCCTCGGGCGGCGGCCCCGACCGCCGCCAGGGATGCATCCACCGCGGCCCGGTCCCGACCGGCGCGCAGGGCCCGGACCCGCTCGACCTGCCGCGCCACCTCCTCCTCGCCGATCCGCTGGATTTCCACGGGCCGTTCGTGCGGATCGAGGAAGCGGTTCACCCCGACCACCACGCGGTTCCCGGCCTCGATCCCCCGCTGGATCTTGAACGCCGCCTCGTGGATCTCGTCCTGGTAGAAGCCCTGCTCGATGGCGGCCACGGCGCCCCCCATGCCCTCGATCTTCTCCAGGTACCTCTCCACCCGTTCCTGCAGCTGGTCGGTGAGCGTCTCCAGGAAGTAGGAGCCGGCCAGCGGGTCCACCGTGTCGGGGACGCCGGTCTCGTACGCCAGCACCTGCTGGGTCCGCAGGGCCAGCTTCGCCGCGTGCTCCGTGGGCAGCGCGAGCGCCTCGTCGAACGAGTTCGTGTGCAGCGACTGGGTCCCACCCAGGACGGCCGCCAGGGCCTCGAAGGCCGTCCGCACCACGTTGGTCTCGGGCTGCTGCGCGGTGAGCGTGGCTCCGCCGGTCTGCGTGTGGAACCGCAGCATCGCGCTCCGAGCATCCACCGCTCCGAAGCGTTCCCGCATGATCCGAGCCCACAGACGCCTGGCGGTCCGGAACTTGGCGATCTCCTCGAAGAAGTTCATGTGGCACGCGAAGAAGAAGGACAGGCGGGGCGCGAAGTCATCCACGGCCAGGCCGGCGGCCAGGGCCGCCTGCACGTACGCGATCCCGTTGGCCAGCGTGAACGCGACCTCCTGCACGGCGGTGGCCCCGGCCTCGCGCATGTGGTACCCGCTGATCGAGATGGTGTTCCACCGGGGAATCCGGCCCCGGCAGTACGCGAACAGGTCCGTGATGATGCGCATCGAGGGCTTGGGGGGGTAGATGTAGGTCCCCCGGGCCGCGTACTCCTTCAGCAGATCGTTCTGCACGGTCCCGGACAGCTGGCCCGGGTCGATCCCCCGCTCCTCGGCGACCAGTTCGTACAGCAGCAGGAGCACGGCGGCCGTCGCGTTGATCGTCATCGAGGTCGAGACGCGATCGAGGGGGATCTGCTCGAACAGGCGATGCATGTCCTCGATCGAGCAGATCGCGACCCCGGTCTTGCCCACCTCGCCCTCGGCCCGCGGGTGGTCCGAGTCGTACCCCATCTGGGTCGGCAGGTCGAAGGCCACCGACAGCCCGGTCTGGCCCTGCTCCAGCAGGTACCGGAACCGCCGGTTCGTCTCCTGGGCCGTGGCCATCCCCGCGTACTGGCGCATGGTCCAGAGCCGACCCCGGTACATCGTCGGGTACACGCCTCGCGTGTAGGGAGGCTCCCCCGGCGCCCCGAGGTCCCGGCCCGGATCGAAGCCGGCGAGGTCGTCGGGGCCGTACACGGGTCGGACCCGGATGCCCGAGTCGGTGATGTGGCGTTCCCGCTGCCGGGATGGCTCGGCCCCGCTCGATCGATCGCGTTGGTCCATGAGACCCAGCGTAGCCCCTCTCCCCCGCCGGCCGTCGCAGCCGGGGCATCCGTGGACGGCCGAGTCGATCCCGCACGGCCTCGGCCGGAGCATGCCGGGTACGATGGTGGTCGTCGTGTCATCCACCAGCCTCACCTCCCCGCACCTCGGAGCCTCCGCGGCCGACGACCTGGTCCGCCGAGCGCTGGCCGAGGACGCACCGAGCGGGGATCCCACCACGGCGCTGGTGATCCCGGCCGGAACCTCCTGCTCCGCCGAGCTCCGGGCGAAGCAGGCCGGCATCGTGGCCGGGATGCCCGTGGCTCGGATGGTCTTCGAGACGGCGGTCGAGCAGGATGGGGCCGGATCGATCGGCTTCACGGCTCGGGTTCGGGACGGCGCCGAGGTCCGACCGGACGAGGTGCTGGCCGTGGTCCGGGGACCCGCCCGGACCATCCTGCGCGCCGAGCGGGTCGCCATCAACCTCCTGTCCCACCTGTCCGGCGTGGCCACGCTCACCCGAGCCTTCGTGGACGCGGCGGCGCCGGCGCGGATCCTGTGCACCCGCAAGACCACCCCGGGGCTCCGCGAGCTCGAGCGCGCGGCCGTGGTGGCCGGCGGCGGGAGCCTGCACCGAGCATCCCTCTCGGATGCGGTGCTGATCAAGGACAACCACGTCCGCATCGCCGGAGGGGTTGGGACGGCCGTCCGCCGGGCCAGGCGGGAGGGTCATCCGGTCGAGGTCGAGGTCGAGACCCTCGATCAGCTGGACGAGGCCCTGGCCGAGGGCGCGGAGCGGATCCTGCTGGACAACGCCACCCCCGACCTGGTGCGGAGGGCGGTGGACCGGGTGGGAGACGCGGGGCGGCTGGAGATCTCCGGCGGCGTGCGGCTGGAGACGGTGGGGGACCTGGTCTCGGCGGGGGCGCGCGTGATCTCGGTGGGACGGCTCACGCACTCGGCCCCGGCGCTCGACATCTCGTTGGAGGTCATCCGTGGGGACGAAGACGCGCGCGGCTGAGGGCTCGGAGGCGCTCGCGGAGCGGTTCACGTCCTGGGCCGATGAGGTCCGGCGACTGGCGCAGGAGCGGCGCGCCGTGATCCTGGCCCACAACTACCAGGTCCCCTGGATCCAGGACGTGGCCGACTTCGTGGGAGATTCGCTGGCCCTGTCCCGTCGGGCCGCGGCCACCGACGCCGAGGTGATCGTCTTCTGCGGCGTGCACTTCATGGCGGAGACGGCCAAGGTGCTGTCGCCGGACAAGACGGTGCTGCTGCCCGATCTGGACGCCGGATGCTCCCTGGCCGACACGGTCACGGCCGAGCAGGTGCGGACCTGGAAGGCCGAGCACCCGGGCGCCGCCGTGGTGGCCTACGTGAACACCACGGCGGAGGTGAAGGCGGAGGCGGACATCTGCTGCACCTCGTCCAACGCGAGCGACGTGGTGGGCTCGATCCCCGAGGACCGGGAGATCCTGTTCCTACCGGACATGTTCCTGGGCGCGCACGTGGAGCGCGTCACCGGTCGGAAGATGCACGTCTGGATGGGCGAGTGCCACGTGCACGCGGCCATCGACCCGGAGCAGCTGGAGCGCAAGGCGTTGGAGGACCCCGACGCCGCCTTCATGATCCATCCGGAGTGCGGCTGCACGACCTCGGCCCTGTGGCTGCTGTCCGAGGGCGTGCTGCCCGCCGAGCGCACGCGGGTGCTCTCCACCGGCGGGATGGTGGCCGAGGCTCGGCGCTCCTCGAGCGACCGGTTCCTGATCGCCACGGAGACCGGCATCCTGCATCAGCTCCGGAAGGCGGCGCCGCAGAAGATCTTCGACCCGATCGACGAGGACGCCGTCTGCCGGTACATGAAGGCCATCACCCCCGAGAAGCTCCTGCGGTCCCTGCGGGAGGGGGTCTTCGAGATCACGGTTCCCCAGGCCGTCGCCGCTCGGGCCCGGCGTGCCGTCGAGCGCATGATCGAGGTGGGACCCAGCTCGGGGCCCGTCTCCCCCGCTCCCTCGAACCGATCGCGGTAGGCGCGGTGCGCACCGTGGTCGTGGGCGCGGGCGCGGCCGGCCTGTTCTGCGCCCTGCACGCCGCCGAACGAGGACCCGTCTCGCTGGTCGCTCCGGCCGCAGCCCTGGACGCCGCCACGGCGTGGGCCCAGGGCGGCATCGCCGCGGCCACCGGCCCGGAGGACTCGCCCGAGCTGCACGCGGCGGACACGATCGCCGCGGGCCGCGGTCTGTGCGACCCGGTCGCCGTGGCCGTGCTCGCGCGGGAGGCGCCCTGGGCCGTCGACGAGCTCCGCGCCCTGGGGATGCCCTTCGACCGTGGGGCCACGGCGCTGGAAGGGGGACACCGCGCCCGCCGGGTCCTCCACGCGGGTGGGGACGCGTCCGGACGCGAGCTCCACCGGTTCCTGGCCGATCGCGTGCGAGACGACGAGCGGGTGGAGCGGGTCCACGGCCTGGTCCGGGCGGTGGTCCGGGACCTGGAGGGAGCGCGGGGCGTGCGGCTGGCCGATGGGACCGTGATCGAGGGCGACCGGGTGGTCCTGGCCACCGGCGGCGCCTGCGGGATCTTCGGTCACCGCACCGGACCCGAGACCTCCACCGGCGACGGCCTGGTGCTGGCCGGGGACGCGGGAGCGGCGCTGGCCGATCTGGAATTCGTGCAGTTCCATCCCACGGCGCTCGACGCGCCCGGCCATCCCGCCCGGCTGCTCACCGAAGCGCTCCGCGGCGAGGGGGCGCTCCTCACCGATGCCGAGGGCCGGAGCTTCATGCACCGCTTCCATCCATCCGGCGACCTCGCTCCACGCGACGTGGTGGCCCGCGCCGTGGTCCGCGTGCGCGAAGAGACCGGCCGTCCGGTGTTCCTGGATGCTCGGTCCGTCCCGGACGTGGCCTCGAGGTTCCCGGTCGCCGCCGAGCAATGCCGAGAGGTCGGGCTGGACATCGCCGCCCGCCCGATCCCCGTCGCGCCCGCCGCCCACTACTTCATGGGCGGCGTCCTCACCGACACCTGGGGTCGGACCTCGGTGCCTCGGCTGTTCGCCTGCGGTGAGGTGGCGGCCACCGGGGTCCACGGAGCCAACCGCCTGGCGTCGAACTCGCTGGCGGAGGCGCTGGTCTTCGGCAGGCGCGTGGCCCTGGCCGAGGACGGCTCGTGGGAGGTGACCGACCGCGGGACACGGGACGCCCCCCAACCACCGGCCCGCCCCGGGGGGCCGGGCCTGGCCGAACTCCGGGCCTTGTGCGATGAGCACCTGGGGGTCCAACGGAGCGGTCCAGACCTCGACCGGTTCCTGGCGGCGCTGGACCCCGCGGACCGGAGCCGGGACGGATCGGCCGCACGGGTGGCCCGGCTGATGGCCCTCGCGGCGCGCCGCCGCACCGAGAGCCGGGGCGGGCACTTCCGGGTCGACTTCCCCGGCATCGACCCGGCGTGGCGGGTCCGGCAGGCCGTGGATCGCGATGGCTGGTGGGCGCTGCCGGTCCCGGATCCGCGGCCTTCGGACGGGGTCCCCCGGGAAGAACGGCCCGGGTCGAGCTCCGTCGTTCCGCAGTAGACTCCCGCCCGGTCGCACGGCGCATCGGCCCGAACGGCGGAGCTCCACACGCTGGGGTGAGGAACGAGGACGATGGCGAAACGCAAGACCGATGTCGGCACGCTGTACAAGGGCAGTCCGGGACAGTGGTCCTGGCTGGCCCATCGCATCACCGGGATCGCCGTGATCCTGTTCCTGTTCGCCCACGTGGTCGACACGGCGGTGGTCGGCTGGGGCCCCGGAGCCTATGACCGCGTGATCCAGGTCTACGAGAACTGGGCCGTGCGGATCCTCGAGCTCGGACTGGTGGCGGCGGTCATGTACCACGCGATCAACGGCGTGAAGATCATGATCTTCGACTTCTGGCCCAGCTCCACCCGCTACTTCAAGACGATCTCCCTGATCAGCACCGGCATCTTCCTGGCGGGCATGGTCCCGATCACCTGGATCATGGGCAAGGACATCATCCACCTGGCCTTCGGAGGGGCGTGATGGCCACCCGCACCGAGAGCCGACCGGCGGGCGAGCGGCCCGTCCCGCGCAGCGGCTCGATGCTCGGGTACCG
>DASQQQ010000119.1:0-2519 GCA_035643355.1 Actinomycetota bacterium
CTCCGGATCTGTTCCGCGTAGCTCTTCGGCCACATGGCCACCACCTCCTCCGAGCTCCCATACGCCATCCCGCGGCAGCGCCCCCGCGGCCTCGGCCACCTGGTGCTGGGAGCGGGCGAGGAGGGCGACGCCGGCGCCTGGGCGGCCAGTCGTTCCGCGACGGCCCGGCCGATCCCGCGGCTCGCGCCGGTCACCACCGCCACCTGCCCCTTCAGGACCGGCCCAACCGCGGTCTCCTGGGAGGTGGGCCTCCACGACCTCCACGCTGGACGCCGGCCTCGTCCTGATCGCCCGGGCCAGCCCCGTGGCGCTCATCCTCCAAAGCTCGGCGGCCGTTGCGAGGCTCATGCCGCTGCCTCCTTGGATCGCTGACGACGCCGCGTGACGGATCGCGTGGCGGTGGCCACCAGCAGTCCGCCCAGCGCAGCAGCGAGCGGCCCACGCGCCCTCCCTTCGGTGGGTCGCCTGATGAGCGACAACGGCTGTCCCCCGAGACTGGTGTGGATGGCTGCCGTGTCGCTGGCAACGTCGCGGCCGAACACGACGCGGACGGCCGACATCCCCAACCCCGAGAGGTCGAGCCGGAACACGTACGGGTCGTCCTCGTCGTCGGGGTGCAGCGGAAGACCCCGGTAGAGCGCGGGGATGGGAGCAAGCGCCCGGAGCATCAGGCGTCCACCGCGCACGAACACCTCCACGCCGGCGGCGATCGCCAGGCGCTGGCGGAGGTCGGAGATCCGCGCAGGCAGCCGATAGCGACCGCACAGCTCCTCCCAGACCTCGGGGTGATGAGCGATGTCAGTGCGCACGACCTCGTCGGGTGCGTCGAGCAGGTGGCGGAGCAGCCGCTTGAACTCGGTCTCCATCCACATGAACGCCCCCTTCGAGCCGTTCGTGAAGGCGACGACGCCGACACCGTCGTCGGGGGCCACCAGGAGCTCGGAGTTGAAGCCCGGTAGGATCCCGTCGTGGCCGACCACGCGGTGCGTGCCGGCCTCAGCGCGGGCGAACCCAAGGCCCCACCCCGGCAGGCGAGGATCCGGCCGGTGGTAGGCCTCGAACATCGTCGCCAGCGTCGCGGGCTCCAGCACCGACCCGTGCTGGTTGGCTCCACCACCCAGCAGCGCCGCGGCGAAGCGAGCGATGTCGCGGGTGGTGGAGTAGATCCCGCCGCCTGCGGCGCCGATCCAGTCCCGATCGGGGACCGCCTCCGCGCCGCGGCGGCCGAGGCCGTAGCCCGTCGCCAGACGCGACGCGACCCGCTCGGAGCGGAGCAGGTCGGTGTCCTCCATCCCGAGGGGCTCGAAGATCCGCTCACGGAAGTAGCGCTCCAGGGGCGTCCCGGTCACGTCCTCGACGATCTGGCCGAGCGTGGCGTACCCGTGATTCGAGTACGCGAAGGCGGTGCCTGGCTGGGCGACCACCCGGAGACCGTCGCGGTAGTACTCGGCCAACGACGGCAGCCGTTCCCCGAACCTCACGCTGAGGTGAAGAGGCCGTCCCCCGAAGGGCCCCGCCTCCGGGTGGAACAGGTCGCAGACGTGGCGCGCCTCGGGGATCCCGGCGGTGTGGGTCAGGAGGTGGCGCACCGTCGCGGGCCGGAAGCCGGCCTGCGCCGGGACCAGTTCGTAGGCGCGCAGATAGTCGTTCGCCGGCGCGTCGAGGTCGATGAGACCTCGCTCCTGCAGCTGCATCACGGCGATCGCGGTGAAGGTCTTGGTGATGGACCCAATCCGAAAGACCGTGTCCGCGGTGATCGGCGTGTTCGAGGCGATGTCCGCGGTGCCGTGTCCGTAGAACTCGAGGGATCCGTTGCGGACCACGCCCACCGCCAGACCGACGGCGGGATGGCGGTTCAGCATCCCGTCGATCCTCGACCTCAACTCGAGGTCGTCAATCGGGAGGAACCCATGATCCGAAGACGCGACCGTCGGCTCGTCGAGTGACGTCACCATCGTCTCCACCCTCCTCGCTCCCCCGGGCACCCCGAACCAGCCTCCGCGCCCGGCGGCCACTCCACGCTCCCACCCGAGGACAGCCGGTACAGGAGCCCTTGAGCCCGCTCCGAGGGGGACCTTCGGGCGCCCTGACGGCCGGGCGAGCCCCGGGAGTGGCGTCCCATCGGCCGGGGCAATCAGCGTTCCCCCGCCCCAGGACCTCAGAAGCCCGCTGGAGTTGGCCACGATGGGCGAAGGGCGTCCTCGCCGGACTGCTGGAGGAAGCGAGCGCGGCTGAAGAGCCGGATCACGGAGCACCCGGGCGCGAGGGTGGACAAGCCCGCTATCGCCTTCCCTCCGCGGCTCACCCCGGGCAAGCCCGCCGGCCGATCCAACGGTGCAGCCCCACAGTAAAGGGCAGTACTTTGGAGCATGGCAACCATCGACGATGCGGCCCGGCTGGCCCTGGGGCTCCCCCAGGTCACCGAAGGCGAGCGGCACGGCAACCGCACCTGGTCGGTCGGCGGGAAGGCCTTCGCGTGGGTGCGACCGTTCAGCAAGGCGGACCTCAGGCGGTTCGGC
>DASQQQ010000120.1:0-5541 GCA_035643355.1 Actinomycetota bacterium
CGCGATGATCGTGGGCCGGGAGCAGCTGGAGGAGTTCCGCACTCGGGTCATGCCCCTGGTCCAGCGCGAACCCCGACGCCGGTAGCACCTCGGGGCGCCGGGCGCCGTGAACCACGTCACAGCCAGCGCGGCTCGCCTCCACTACCCTCGCCGGCGCTGGTATCGGATGCCGAGCGCAGGAGGCGCCCCGTGATGCTCCGCCGTTGGTCCCCGGCCGCGAAGGCTCTGATGCTCCTTGCCCTGGCCAGCGGGGGCGCCCGCGTTCCTGCTCGTCCGGGGGTACGCGGCGCGACTGGAGCCGCTCCGGCCGGTGCTGGGCAACCCGGTCGACGTCGTGGTGGCGGCCCGGGCCCTGGAGCGAGGGACCACGCTGGCGGCCGATGATCTGGCCGTCCGGCGCATCCCGTCGGTCTACGCGCCGCCGGGTGTCCTCCACGCCGGTCCCGAGGCCGTGGGTGGCGTGCTGGTGGCCGGGCTCGCCCCCGGCGAGCCGCTCACCCGCACGCGCCTGGCCGGCACGCACGCCGGACCGGTGGCGGCCCTGGTGCCCACGGGCCTTCGAGCCTTCGCCGTCGCGTCGGGGATCGCTTCGGGCATGGTGCGACCGGGAGACCGGGTCGACGTGCTGGCGACGTTCGGGGGTCAACGCCCGTACACCGAGACGGTGGCCGAGGGCCTGGAGGTGGCCCGGGTGATGGGCACCGAACCGGGTCCGGGATCGGGGCCGAGCCCGTCCACGGCGACCGTCGGGCAGGCCGCCACGGTGGTCCTGCTGGTCGACCCGGCGCAAGCCGAGCGACTGGCCCACGCCGCGGCCTTGGGCACGATCGCCATCGCCGTGGCTCCGCCGTCGGATCTGCCACCTACGGACGCCGCTCCGACCCAGACATCGGTTCCCCGGTAGCATGTCCGCCACGTGCCTACGGCGGGCCACCGGGAAGGAGCCGAGCGACGAGCATCCTGCAAGCGATCGTGCTGGGGATCACCCAGGGGATCACCGAGTTCGCCCCGGTCTCCAGCTCGGGACACCTGATCCTGGTGCCCTGGTTCTTCGGTTGGAGCATCCTGAAGGACCCGATCCTCAACAAGACCTTCGACGTCGCCCTGCACGTCGGCACGCTGATCGGTGCCCTCCTCTACTTCCGGAACGACGTGGTCCGGTACCTGGCGGCGTGGATCCGTTCCATCCGGGGCAGGCGGATGGCCACCGTGGATGAGCGGCTGGCGTGGGTGCTGGTGATCGGGACGATCCCCGGGGCGGTGGCGGGCGCCGCTTTCAGCAACCTGATCGAGACGCGGCTCGGACAGCCCTGGCTGATCGCCAGCATGCTCGTGGTCTTCGGCGTGGTGCTGGTGGCGGTGGACCGGATGGTGGCGGCGCGATCTTCGCGCTCGGTGGCGATGGCGGGCGACGGCGCCACGGTGATGGTGGATGGAGTCGCGAGGGGACGAACCATCGAGGACGTCGGGATCCGGGACGGCGTGATCGTGGGGGTGGCGCAAGCGGTCGCGCTGCAGCCCGGGGTGTCCCGGTCGGGCGTGACCATCACGGCGGCCCGGGCCGTGGGGCTCGAGCGCGAACCCGCCGCCAGGTTCTCCTTCCTACTGTCGCTGCCCATCATCGCCGGCGCCGGCGTGTTCAAGGGAGCGGAGCTGGTAAGGGAAGGGATGCCGCCCGGGATGGCGGGCCCGTTCCTGTGGGGCATGATCTCGGCCGCCGTCAGCGGCTTCCTGGTGATCTGGTTCCTGCTCTCCTACCTGCGACGGCACGACTTCATGATCTTCCTGTGGTACCGGGTGGCCGTGGCGGCGATCGTGTTCGCCGTCATCCTCGCCGGGGTGCGTCCGGCCTCCGGCCTGTAGGGGCGCGCATCGCGCCTGTCGCAATCAGCGGCGTTGGTGCGGCCCGCATCGGTGCCCGCGCCAGCTCGGCCATCCCCACCTCGAACGGCACCCCCGCGCGGAACCCGAGCCGCTGCTCCGCCCGGTCGGTGGAGGCGAACACGTGCCGGACGTCGCCCAGCCGGAACCCGCCGGTCACCTCCGGAACCGGTGCTCCCGGGCCGAACGCCGAGGTCAGCGCCGCAGCCATCTCGCCCACCGTGCGGGGGCGGCCGGTGGCCACGTTGAGGGGGCCGTTCGGTACGGCCTCCACCGTCAGCGCCAGGACGTTGGCCCGCGCCACGTCGCGGACGTGGATGAAATCGCGTCGCTGGCGGCCGTCCTCGAGCACCCGCGGGGCCTGCCCCTCGGCCAGCGCGCTCAGGAAGATGCTGGCCACCCCCGCGTAGGGCGTCAGCCGGGGCATCCGGGGTCCGTACACGTTGTGGTACCGGAGGGCTACGAAGCCGGCGCCGTGCTCGCGCGCGAACACCGCGCCGAGGTGCTCCTGATGCAGCTTGGTGGCCGCGTAGACGTTGCGCGGATCCACCGCAGCGACCTCGGACACGGGCTCGGGGACCAGCGACCGGTCGCATCCCGGGCAGGTGGGCTCGAAGGCCCCGGCGGCCAGGCGACGGGGGTCCCTGGGTGGGGCGTGGACCGATCCGTGCCGGACGCACCGGTAAGCCCCCTCCCCGTACACGACCATGCTGCTGGCCAGCACCAGGCGGTCCACGGAACCCACCCGATGCATCGCCCGCAGCAGGACCGCCGTCCCCAGATCGTTGTTCGCCACGTAGTCGGGCGCGTCCTCCAGATCGGTCCCGAGTCCCACCATCGAGGCCTGGTGGCTGACCGCATCGACCCCCTCCAGCGCTCGCTCCACCATCTCTCCATCCCGGAGGTCGCCCACCACGTACTCGGCACCCCCGTTCAGATAGTCCGGTTCCCGTCCGTGCGCCCCGGGAGGCAGGGAGTCCAGCACCCGGACCTCGATGCCCTCGCTGACCAGCTGGTCCACCACGTGGGAGCCGATGAATCCGGCTCCCCCGGTCACGAGGACCCGGCGAGGCCTCACCACGGCGAGACCACCAACAGCTGCAGGGCCAGCGCCGCGACCGCGGTGGCTGCCAGCCAGGCACGTCCGGTCCGCTCCGGCAGGGCCGCCGCGGCCAGGAGCACCCACGGGGCGAACGGCAGCCAGATCCGCTCCACCTCGCCCTTGGACATCCCGGACACATCGGCCAGCGCCACGGCCACCAGCGCGCCGCCCACCAGCAGCCAGGTGGCCCGGTGTCGCAGGCGCACCAGCCCCGCGATGGCGGCCGGTCCCAGGATCACGGCGAACGCGGCCAGGTCGGCCACCAGGAAGTAGCCGTAGGGCCGGAACCGAGCGACGCTGGCCAGATACTCGCGGCGGGCGGCCAGCAAGCCGGCCCCCCACCAGAAGCCCGCCGCGCCGAAGGCGCCGACCACCGCGGCGATCCCGACCGCCGCCGCGGCCAGGGGGCGGAACCGACGACGGCCGATCGCCACGGCCAGCGGGAGGAGGCTCAGGAGGACCAGCCCGTAGGAGAGGAACAGGGTCGCGCCGAACAGCACCCCGCCGACCCACGCGAGACCATCCGAGGTCCGGCCCGTCCGTCCGGTGGCCAGCACGACCAGGGCGATCGCCCACGCGGCCACCCCCGTGAAGAGCGCGTCGCCGGAAGCCGCCAACGTCACGGCGGCCGGCGCCAGCACGAGGAAGGGCACGGCCCGTCGCGCGGCCGCCTCCCCCGCCACCTCTCGCACCGCGATCGAGGCGGCGGGGACGGCGGCGGCGCCGCCCAGGATCTCCAGGGCGGCCACCCACCCCGGACCCGACAGCCCCAGGCGATCGAGCGACCAGAGCAGCAGGACCATCCCCGGCGGGTGCGCCCGCACATGGGCCGAGTACATCCCGATGCGATCCACGAACCCGGACAGGAACGCCCCGGGAGACCCGACCAGCGGGACGTCGTGCAGGTACCCCAGCCGGCTGGAGGGGCCGATGAGGAACCCGGCGACCCCATCGGCGGCAGCCAGGGCGGCCGCCCACAGCGCCGCACCGGCCACGGCCACCAGCAGCAGCCGCCGCCAACCCGCCCGCTGGGCCAGCAGGGGGCCCAGCCACACGATGATCCCGGCGACCGCGACCGCCCCCAGCGCGCGAGCGGGGAAGCGTGGATCGAGATGACCGGTGAGCGGGGGCGCGTTCAGGAACAGGCGTGTGCCGTCCCCCTGGAGCCCGCGACCCCACCACCAGGAGGCTTCGACCAGAAGCACCGCGCCCGACACGACGATCGCGACCCGGATCCGGAGCCCGGACCGGCGGACCCCTACCGCGGGGATCGAGGAGTCCCGGACCGGGTCCCGGGTGCGGACGCTCATCGGGCAGCCCGCGACGGCGGGACGGTCCCCGCTCCTCGTGCCCGCCGATTCCCGGCCAGCCGGGCCAGCACCACGAGCCCGGCGACCACCCACACGGCCGCCAGGACTGCCGCCAGTCCCCCAACGTAGTTGCGGGGCAGCAGGCTCGGGTTGTCGGGCAGCCGCCCGAACCCCGCCAGGGCCGGGATCGCGAAGAGCACGACCACGGCGCTGACCACCGATGCTCCGGTGACCGGCCCGCGCAACCGGACCGGCAGCCGGGGCGCCACCAGGGCCATGAACGCAAGGGTCAGGGGCACCAGCACCAGGTCGTGCGCCAGGGCCGAGCCCACCACGTACAGCCCGAAGACGATCGGGTGGGTCGCCCCGGCGTGCGAGAGCAAGCTCAGGATGCCGAAGGCGATCGCCGCCCACCCCAACACCAGCCCGATCCAGAAGGAACGACCGCGTCCCGCGCGCGCCCGCGCGCTCGTACTCATCTCACCACCACCCTGGTCACCCACTTGGTCTGCATCACGCCCGGTCGGTTCGGTCCGACCAGGCGCAGCGGGAAGCCGTGATCCAGGCTCAGGCTCTCGCCGTTGACCTCCAGAGCCAGGATCGTGTCGGGGTCGGCCGCGTGATACCGGTTCAGGTCGGAGGTCGCGTAGGCCGAGCCGGGCCGCTGGAGCGAGACCACCTCCGCCTCTGCCTGGGGCGGCGCTCCGGCCATCGCCAACAGGTCTCGCACCCGGACGCCTCGCCACTCGGCCTGCGCGCTCCACCCATCCACGCAGGCGATCGGCAGCGACGTACGGTGCTGGGGGAGGCGCCCGAGGTCTTCCAGCGAGAGGGAGAGGGGGTTGGCGACGTTGCCCTCCACCGTCAGGCGGTACCCGGGGTCCCTCGCCGCCGCCTCCACGCCGGCGCTGCCGGCGGTCTTCCTCACCGGCACCCCTTGCGGTCCCGAACGTGGATCGCGCGGGGCCAGCACCGACACCGCGGCCAGCGGTCGCAGGGTCCCACCCGCCGTGGCCACGGTCAACGCGCCGGCCGACGCCGCGGTCGCCGCCAGGAACCCGCGGCGCGAGAGCCCTGCGGCCTGTCCGTCCGCACCTCGTCGGGGATCCCGCTCTGCCCGGCGCTCCGGGCTGCGCGCGGGCAAGGCGCGGGCCGCTACGGGCAGCTTGGCGCCCACATGGACGATGAGGGCACCGATCGTGATCCATGCCGCGGCGTAGTGCGCGGGCGGGAACGAGAAGGGCCAGG
>DASQQQ010000121.1:0-11052 GCA_035643355.1 Actinomycetota bacterium
TCCCGGTGCGGCGTGCTGCGCATGAACCCTCGCTCAACCCGATGCAGGGTGCTCCCGACCCCCACGTTCTCACCGCCGATGGACCAGTCCAGGCCCTTCAGCCTGTCGGCCAGGTCGATGGTGTGGAACAGGTACCCCTTCTCGGCCATGCGACGGCTGTGTCGCAGGGCGTATCGAGAGAGCTTGGCGTTCAGGCTGAGCGACGCCTCGTGGTGTTCGGACCGATCGTGGTTCGTGAGCCGGAGCATGGTGTCCCGCGAACGGGTGCTCGCATGCGCGCTCTGGACCACGGCCCCCTGGGCCAGGAAGGCGGCCACGAGCAGCAGCGTGATGACCACCACCCTGCGACCCCCGGCCCACGCGACCTGCATCGCCACCTCCCGCCGTCCGGCGGCCAGCCGCTCAGACGCACCGGCCGTCCCTGCGCAGGAGGTATCGGCTGAACGCGCTGTGCGGTTGAGCCGAACGACCGATCCGGACCCCCCTCGAACCCGGAGGGGGGATCGAGCCTCAGCAGGAAGGCGGCAGCCGGCGATGCTGCAGCGCCGGGAGTCGCTCGCGGACCCGGCCCACCTCGTCCAGATCGAGATCGGCGAAGGTCACCCCGATCCCGTCCGGCGCTCGAGCCAACACACGGCCCCAGGGATCGACGACCAGGCTGTTGCCGAAGCAGCGGCGATGCTGCTCGGGCGGCCCCCAGGTCCCCCACTGGGCCGCGGCGATCACGAAGACCTGGTCCTCGATGGCCCGAGCACGAAGCAGGACGTCCCAGTGGTCCCTGCCGGTCTCCTCCGTGAACGCGGAGGGGACGAAGACGATCTGGGCCCCTTGCAGGGCGAGGGAGCGGTACAGCTCCGGGAATCGCAGGTCGTAGCAGATCGACAGTCCGAACCGCCCGAACTGCGTCTCGGCCGTGACCACCTGCTCACCCGCCGTGTAGCTGGCCGACTCGCGGATCGGCGGCTGTCCCGGCAGCCGGACGTCGAACAGGTGAATCTTGCGATAGGCGGCCACCTGTCGGCCCGAGCGGTCGAACAGCAGGCTCGTGTTGAACACCCGGCGATCCGGTCCCAGTTCCAGGAGGCTGCCTCCCAGCACCCACATGCCGTGCTCGGCAGCGACCGACCCCAACCACTCGGAGGTCGGGCCCGGCACCGGCTCGGCCACCTCCCGATGGCGCCTGGCTGAGCCGAGGTAGGTCCAGACCTCGGGGAGGGAGGCGAGGTCCGCGCCGCCGGCGGCCGCCCCCTCGAGCAGCTCATCCGCCGAGCGCCGGTTGGCGTCGACGTCGTCGCCCGAGTTCATCTGGCACAGAGCGACCCTCACTTCGGCATCCTACGATGGGGCCCGTGGCGGTCGGCCGGTACACCGTGATGGACGGATCGGGGAACCCCGTCGGCACCGAGGAGTTCCGGTGCGCCCCAGGGCCGATGGGATGGCGGTACTTCTCGGACGTGGAGACCTCGGTGCCCGAACCGCACCACGAGGTGATCGACCTCACCGTGGATGCCGACTGGCGCCCGGTGCGCACCCGGATCCAGACCGGCTCACACGAGATCGAGCTCTCGGCGAGCACAGACCGGTTGAGCGGTTTCCTGGACGGCCTGCCGGTGCGGTTCCCTTGGGGCCTCGAGCATCACCTGGACTACCTCTCTCCGGCCTTCAACGCGGCGACCACGAACCGCCTGTCGGCCACCGGGGACATCGATGTCGTGTACCTGGACCCGGTGACCTGCGAGCCGAGGTCCGTCCGGCAGCGCTACGAGCTGCTGGGGAGCGACGAGGTCGCGACCCCCGTCGGACGCTTCGCCGCCGTGCGCTGGCGCTATACGGCGATGTCGTCGGGCTGGAGCCGCGACCTCTGGGTGGCCGCCGACGTGGTGGTCCGGTACGAGGACGTCTTCGAGCTGGCGTGGTACGAACCGGGCGCGAGCGGCCCGCTGCCGCGGTCCTAGCTACGAGGCCTCCCTCGCCGCCTCGGCCTGGTACACGGCCTCGATCTCGAGCTCGATCCGCACGTCCCGGCTCACCAGCCAACCTCCGGTCTCGATCGCGACGTTCCAGGTGAGCCCGAACTCCTCCCGATCGATCTCGGTGGCGGCGGAGAAGGCGGCCACCTTGGTCCCCCATGGGGAGTCGTGGACCCCCAGGTACTCGGCCTGCAGGGTGACCGGACGGGTGACGTCCCTGATCGTCAGCTCGCCCTCCAGATCGAACGAGTTGGTGCCGGTGGGCCGTAGGGTCGAGCTCCGGAAGGTGAGCTTCGGGTACGTCTCGACCTCGAGAAAGTCCGCGCTCCGCAGATGGTTGTCCCGGTCGGGGGTCCCGCTGTCGATGCTCGCGGTGTCGATCTCCACCTCCACCCGGGACTCCTCGGGCCTCTCGGCCACCTCGATCGCGCCGGTGAACGTGCGGAACCGGCCGCGGACCTTCGTCAGCAGGTGCCGCGCCACCCACTCCACCGCGGTGTGCTGCGGATCCAGCTCCCAGACGCCGGGGGCGGGCAGTTCCACCTGGGGCTTCTCGGCCTGCGCCATCGTCCTCCTCCTTCGCTATGCTTACCCAACACTGGGGACTAACTTGTCATAAGGAAGCGTTATTCCGTACATGAGCACCTTTCCCCCGCCGCGTGGGGCACCTACCATGCCGGACATGCCGCCCGATGGCCTGTCCCCCTACTGCCACCATTTCCACCGGGCGGTGCAGATGATCGCGCGCCGCTGGACGCCGGAGATCCTCCGGGCCCTGCTGGCGGGGACGGTGCGGTTCAGCGGGTTCACGGCCGTGATCCCCGGGTTGTCGGACCGACTCCTGTCGGAGCGCCTGAAGGACCTGGAGGCCGAGGGCATCGTGGTGCGGACCGTGACGCCCGCCACCCCCGTCCGGGTGGAGTACCGCCTGACGGCCAAGGGCGAGGACCTGGCCACCGCGATCGGCGCGATCGCCGCCTGGGCCGAGCGATGGGTGACCGAACGCGAGGCCGTGGAGTCCGAGGCGGGCTCGCACTAGCCACCCCCCCCATCGTCGGGGTCAGCACCAAGGAGAGCCGCTCGGCCTCCCGGGGGTGCCTTCCCGGCGATATCGTGACTCCCACAGCCACACGAGGGGGTCGCGATGTCCGACGATGCTGCCCAGCTGCTGGAGCGACACCGGAAGGTCCTGCCGTCCTGGATGCTCCTGTACTACGAGCAGCCCATCGAGCTGGTCCGGGGCGAGGGCACGCGCGTCTGGGACGGAGCGGGTGGCGAGTACCTCGACTTCTTCGGGGGGATCGTCACCACGATCTCGGGCCACCTGATGGAGCGGATGGTCCACGAGCTCACCGAGCAGATCGAGAGCGGGATCAACCACACCTCGACCCTGTACCTGATCCGTCCGCAGATCGAGCTGGCCGAGAAGCTGGTGGAGCTCGCGCCGATCGACCATCCGGCCAAGGCGTTCTTCGTGAGCTCCGGCACGGAGGCCATCGAGGCGGCGCTCCTGTTCGCGACGTCCTGGCGGCGCTCGAACGAGATCATCGCCCTCCGCAACTCGTACCACGGCCGGTCCTTCGGGGCCGTCGGCATCACCGCCAACAAGGGATGGGCACCGACCTCGTTCTCGCCGCTGAAGGTCTCCCACGCGATCGAGCCGTACTGCTACCGCTGCCCGCTCGGGCTGTCGTACCCGACCTGCGGCGTGGCCTGCGCTGAGGACCTCCGCAACGTGATCGTCACGACCACCACCGGCGAGCCGGCGGCCATGATCGCCGAGCCGATCCAGGGGGTGGGCGGCTTCGTGACCCCGCCCCAGGAGTACTTCCAGATCGTGAAGGGCATCCTCGACGAGTTCGGCATCCCGTTCATCGCCGATGAGGTCCAGACCGGCTTCGGCCGGACCGGCGAGGCGTTCTGGGGGATCGGGTCCTACGGGGTGCAGCCCGATGCCATCGTCGTGGCCAAGGGCCTGGGCAACGGGCTCGCGATCGGCGCGGTCGTCGGCCGGACCGACATGGTCGAGTCGCTCCGCGCGAACTCGATCTCGACCTTCGGTGGCAATCCGATCTCCACCCGGGGGGCCCTGGCCAACCTGGACAACGTGCTGGAGCGGGACCTGCAGCAGAACGCCTACAAGATGGGCTCGTACCTGATGCGTGGCCTCAAGGACCTCGAGGACCGCTACGACGTGGTCGGCGAGGTTCGCGGCAAGGGGCTGATGATCGGCGTCGAGATGGTGACCGACGGGACGTCCAAGGAGCCCGACGCCCAGGGGGCGAACCGGGTGATGGAGTCGGCCCGTGAGCGGGGGGTCCTGATCGGCCGCGGCGGCCTGTACGGCAACGTGCTTCGGCTCTCCCCGCCGCTCACCATCACCGAGGACGACGCCGAACGCGCGGTGGAGACGCTGGACGTCGCCTTCGGGGAGCTGCAGGCCACCCGCTAGCCGAGTTCGGGCCGCCTACCCCGGCGGTGCGGGAAGGCCACCACCCGGGCCGCGGGGCGCAGGCAGTGGTCCAGGTGCATCGAGGCGTTGTAGCTGCCCACCCCGAGCATGGCCAGCACGTCCCCCTCGGCCACCGCGGGGAGGGGCAGGTCCTCGGCGAACACGTCATCGCCCTCGTTGATGTTGCCGGTGATGGTGACCGGACCGGCGGGTGGAGCGTCGGGCCCGAGGCAGGGCACCACGGGCAAGGGCGATCCGTAGATGAAGCGCTCGGGGGCGACGTTGTAGCCGGCATCCAGGCCCACGAAGGTGACCCCCTCCCGGAGCTCCATCGATACGACCTCGGCCAGCAGCACGCCCATCTCCTTCGTGAGGAAGTCTCCCGGCTCCGCTGCAAGTCCCACCCCAAGGGGGCCGAGACGCTCCACCAGGATCCCCGCGTAGGCGTCCAGATCCAGGGGGGCCTGACCGGGTCCCTGCGGCACCCCCAGCCCACCTCCCGCGTTCACCTCGGCGATCGGGCAGCCGGCCTCGAGCAGCGTGCCGGTCATCCGGGCCACCGCATCTACGGCCTTCGCGAACCGGGGCAGCCCCTCGTCCAGGAACCCGTCGCCCACGTGGAAGTGGACGGTGTCGATCGTGAGATCGAGCCTGCCGGCCACGGCCAGCGCCTCTGGGAGCTGTTCCTCCAGGATGCCGAACTTCGAGGGGCGCGCTCCTCCGCTGTACAGGTCCGCGCGGCCGACCCCCGAGGCCGCGCCCCGTCGGGGGTTCACCCGCAGGCCCACGCGGCGTCCCCGTCCCCGCCGACCGAACCGCTCGAGCTGCGAGAGCAGGTCCACGTTGACGTGGACGGGGTGGGCCAGGATCGCGTCCAGGTCACGCTCGGAGACGTTCGTCCCCGTGTAGCTGATCTCCTCCGGCCGCCACCCATGTCGGAGGCCGTGCGCCAGCTCGCCCGGGGAGCACACATCCAGGCCCACGCCCCGCGCCGAACCGGGCCGGGCGAGCGATCGCAGGTAGCCCAGGACCGCGGGATCGCGCTGAGCCTTCAGCGCGAGCCGCAGCCGGAACGGGACCCCCCGGCGGGCGAACGCCCCCTGCAGGGCGGCGGCCTGTTCACCGATCCGGGCCAGGTCGTAGACGTACAGTGGGGTGCCGTGATCCCGAGACAACCCCTGCGCATCCCGGCCGGCCACCAGCAGGCGGCCGTCTCGCACCTGGAGCCCGGGATGCGTCCACCACGGATCGGTCGCGCGCATCGGCAGAGGCTACCCGCGCAGGAGTCCGTCGATGATCCGGACGAGCTCCTCGGGGCCGATCGGCCGGTTGTGGCCGGCGCAGACCAGCGACACGGGGAGGTCCCTCAGGCGACGGAGGCTCCGGTGGAACGCGTCCCGATCGGCGCCCGACACCGGGTCGTCCGCGTAGACGGTGTCGCCGGTGAACAGGACCCCGCTCGACCCGTCCCACAGCGCGAGGCTGCCGGGGGTATGACCGGGCACGTGCAGCACCACGAACGACCGATCGCCCAGCTCCACCCGGTCGCCGTCCTCCAGCAGCCGGGTGGGCTGGCAGGCGGGCGTCCGGAACCCCGCGACGTCGAAGTCGGGTCTGGGCAGGGCGTGGACCAGCACCTCGGGTGGCGCGAAGCCGTAGAACGCCATGTCCGCCAGGAAGGCCGGCGACAGATCGCTCCGCCGCAGCCGGAGGGGATCCTCGGCCCCCCTCAGGGCGGGAGCGTCGGCGCGGTGGATCCAGCGGTCGTCGAACTCGGTCAGGCCTCCCACGTGGTCGAAGTGCGCGTGGGTGGCGACAGCGATCACGGGGCGCCCGCGGGCGGCCGCCTCGATCACGGGGCGGAGCCGCCCCAGTCCGTTGCCCGTGTCCACCAGCAGGTCCCGCTCGCTCCCCCGCAGGTGCCAGATGTTCGAGATCAGGTATGGGTCGACGTGCGGCTCCCACAAGAGCGTGAGCCCGTCCCGCACCTCGCGCGCGGCGAACCAGCGCTCGACCACCGACAGCTCCATGAGCCTCCCGCGACGGATATCCGCCCCATCCTGCCAGACGCGGTCGACGATGACGTTTGCCCCGCTCTCACCACGGGAACCAGCGCAGTGACGTTCCGCGGCAGGAGGACCGATGCCCGACGACGAGACGCTCCCGGTGGGAGCCCTGGAAGAGGAGAAGCAGGACCCGGCCACGAGCCCCTCCCGGCCCCAGCCCAGCGAGGCCGAGGTGGAGAGCGCCCGCCTGCTGGCCAACGACGCGAGACCCACCCTCCAGAAGGAGGGGATGAGCTACGACACGATCCGCCGCCTGGCGGACGAGTTCATCGCCCGGGACCTGGGGGAGGGATTGCCGGAGTTCCTCGATTGGGCCAGGGCCCGGACGCAGCCCGAGGAGCGCCCCTCCGACTGATCGCCGCGCCCGCTCGGCGCTCGGCCCCGGCGGTTTGTGGCGCGCGAGGCCCAGGGTAAGTCCGGGTCGTGGCCGCCCTCCTCGCGTTCGCCCTGGTCCTGCTGGTGGCCGTCCTGCTTTCCGGACTGGCGCACCGCAGCGTGCTGTCGACGGCACTGGTCTTCCTAGTCGCGGGGTTCATCAGCGGCGACGCCGTCACTGGTGTGGTCAAGGTGAACCCGGGCCAGTCCAACCTCGAGCTGTTCATCGACCTCGCGCTGTTCAGCGTGCTGTTCACGGACGGCATGCGGGTGGGCATCCGGCAGCTGGCCGGCGCGTGGCGGCTGCCGGGCCGAGCGCTGCTGCTGGGCATGCCGCTCACCCTCGGGATCATCGCGGGCCTGGCCCACCTCATGTTCGACCTGCCCTGGATCGAGGCGCTCCTGATGGGCGCCGCGCTGAGCCCCACGGACCCCGTGCTGGCGGCGGCGATCGTGGGCCGCGAGGAGGTCCCGGCTCGGCTGCGGCACCTACTCAACGTCGAGAGCGGGCTGAACGACGGCCTCGCGCTGCCCGTGGTGATCGCCACCCTGGCCGTGGCCTCCGAGAACCGGGTGCCCTTGCCTCAACTGCTCCTCCAGATCGGCGGCGGGGTCGCCATCGGGGTCGTGGTGCCCTGGCTGGCCATCCGCCTGGGACGCCTTCGGATCTTCGGGGTGGCCGGCCTGTACGAGCCTCTCGGGGCGTTCGCGATCGGCACGATCGTGTTCGCCCTGGCCGGGTTGCTGGGGTACAACATGTTCCTGGCCGCGTTCGCCGCCGGAGTGACCATCGCCACCCTGTCCACGGCCGTCCGCGACGCCTTCCGCCGGTTCGGCGAGCTGGTCACGGAGCTGCTCAAGCTGGGAGCCCTCTTCTTGTTCGGGGCGCTGATCCCCATCAGCGCGGTGGGTGGCGTGGGATGGCTGCTGGCCGTCGGCTTCGCGCTGCTGGTCCTGCTGGTGGCCAGGCCGGCGGCGCTGGCGGTCTCGCTGCTCGGGAGCCAGCTGGACGTGAGCGAGCGCGTGACCGCGGCGTGGTTCGGTCCCAAGGGGTTCGCCTCCGTCGCGTACGGCCTGATCATCCTCCACGGCGGCATCTCCCACGGCTCCCTGCTGTTCGACGTGATCGCGCTGGTCACCGCGATCTCGATCGTGGCGCACTCCTCCACCGACGTGCTCGTCGCACGCTGGTTCCGGCGGCTGCGGGAGGAGGGTACCGGCGGGGAGGCATCCGGCGACGCGGTGGGGCAAGCTCGAGCAGAGGCGGAGGCGGAGCGGGAGGTCGGGGAGCAGCCGGAGATCGAGCACCCCGCGGAACGCGGCGAGGAGCCCGAGCCTGCGGAGGCCGAGGAGACCGCGGAGCAGGAGGCGGCGCGGGCGAGGGGCGACCAGGCCGGGTCGGAGCAACCGCCCGACCGAGCCGGTTCGGGTGAGCAGCGATGACGCCGGGCAGCGTGGAAGCCATGGACCTGGGTACGTAGCCGCCGTGAGCACGGGGCGGGACGATGAAGAGACAGGCTCGGACGAGCCCTCGGACGAGCTGCGGATCGCGTTCGAGGCCACGGTGGATGAGGGCGTCCGGCGCCTCACCCGTTCCTGGCCCCGGCTCGTCGCGACGGGGCTGGTGGGCGGGATCGACATCAGCGTCGGCGTCTTCGCCCTGCTCCTCACCCTGCAGGAGACCCACAGCGTGCCGGTGGGAGCGCTGGCCTTCGGGATCGGGTTCCTCGCGCTCCTGCTGGCGCGGAGCGAGCTCTTCACGGAGAACTTCCTGGTGCCGATCGCCGCCGTCGTGGCCACCAAGGCGCGGTGGCGCGACATCTTACGGCTGTGGGCAGGCACGGCGGTCACGAACTACCTGGGCGGGTGGATCGTGATGGCCGTCGCCCTGACCGCGTACCCGGGGATCCGCAACGAGGCGGTGTCGCTGGCCGTGTACTACCCGCGGCTGGGGATCGGCTGGACCTCCTTCGCCTCCGCGCTGATGGCCGGGACCGTCATGACCCTGATGACCTGGATGGAACGAGGGACCACCTCCACCACGGCGAAGATGGTGGCCTCCTTCTCGGCCGCGTACGTCCTGGCCACCGGACACCTGGACCACGCGATCATCAGCGGCCTGGAGATGTTCGCCGGCCTCCAGGCCGGAGCCCCCTTCGGCTACGTCGACTGGGCCAGGACCGTGGGGTGGGCCGCGCTCGGGAACATGATCGGCGGCATCGGCTTCGTAACGGTGCTCCGCATCGTCCAGGTGGGGGGGCGGCAACTGAGCGAGGAGCGGAACCGCCCCCTCAGCGAGCCGCGGGGCGGGGGCTGATACCCCCGGAGCCAGAGACGAAGGGTCAGCGGGTTCTGGCGGCGGCGAGGCCGGCCGCCACGCCGATCCCGGCCGCGACCCCGGCTCCCATCAGCCCGGCCGCCCGCTTCAGCTTGCGGCCCGCGGAGGCCGAGGGCCGGGCCCCGGTGAAGCGATCCTCCGGCTTGCCCTCGGCCGGGCCTTCGGGTCCCAGCTCCCGTGCCAACTGCAGGACTTGGGCGACGTGCAGGGCCCGTCGTCCCGTCCCCCCCTGCTCGATCTGGGTCTTGCAGGAGAAGCCGTCGGCGACCACGATCGTGTCCTGCGGCGCCCGGCGCACGGCCGGCAGCAACGCCTGCTCACCTGCGGCCATGGACACCTCCTCGTGCCCGTGCTCGAACCCCCACGATCCGGCCAGACCGCAGCAGCCACCGGTGACGGTCTCCACGTCCAGGCCCATGGTTCGCAGCAGCTGGACCTCGGGATCGATCCCGCCGGTCGCCTTGTGGTGGCAGTGCCCCCACACCAGGGCCCTGCGGTTCAGCTTCGGGAGCGGGATGTCGTGCTCGCGGAAGAAGTCGGGGAAGTGGAACGACTGCAAGCGCAAGCGCTTGCCGTCCTCGTCGTGCGGCAGCATCTTCGGCAGCTCGTCCTTGAAGGTGGCCAGGCAGCTGGGCTCCATCCCCACCACCTGCACGCCCTGCCGGATGTGCTGGCGGACCTCGTCGATCGAGCGGCGCAGGTACCGCTCGGCCAGGTCCAGGAACCCGTAATCGTACAGGGGTCGGCCGCAACAGACGTGGCGGCGGGGCATGATGACGTGCCACCCCGCCGCCTCCAACGCCTCCACCGCGGCGACACCGACGTCCGTGTGGAAGTAGTTGTTGAACGTGTCCGGCCACAGGATCACGGGGGGGCCGCCGGGGTTGCGGTCGCCCCGCCGCGCGAACCAGTCCTGGAGCGTGAGCGGAGCGAAGCACGGGACCTCTCGGCTCGGAGCCACGTTTCCCGCCAGCTTCAGGAGCCGCGCCGAGGGGGGCACGGACGAGACCAGGTTGGCCAGCCCCGGCATCCACGAGGCCACCTGGGCGGCGCGATCGATCAGCCCGAACGCATAGGCCTGGCGGGGCCGCAGCCGGCCCTTCCAGTGGTGGTGCAGGAACTCGGCCTTGTAGGTGGGCATGTCCACGTTCACCGGACAGTCGTTCGTGCACCCCTTGCACGCCAGGCACAGGTCCAGAGCCTCGTAGACCTCGTCGCTCCGCCACCCATCGGTGACGACGTCCCCCTGGAGCATCTCGAACAGCAGCCGGGCCCGGCCACGCGTGGTGTGCTTCTCCTCCCTGGTCACCATGAAGCTTGGGCACATCACGTCGACGCCCCCGGGGATGCGGCACTTCCCAACCCCCACACAGCGGAGCGCCGCGTGGGCGAAGTCACCGCCGTCCTCCTGGTAGGCAAACCGGACGTCCGGCTGCCAGGGCTGGTAGTCGGCCCCGAGCTTCAGGTTCTCGTCCAACCGGTAGGCGTCGACCACCTTGCCGGGGTTCATCTTCCAGTCCGGGTCCCAGATCGCCTTGAACTCGCGGAAGGCCTGGACCAGGTCCTCACCGAACATCTTGGGCAGCAGCTCGGCCCGCTGCTGGCCGTCGCCGTGCTCGCCCGAGAGCGATCCCCCGTACGACACCACCAGATCGGCGGCCTCCTCCATGAAGGCGCGATAGTTCTTCAGCCCGGAGGCGGTCCGCAGGTCGAACGAGATCCTGGAGTGGATGCATCCGTCGCCCAGGTGCCCGTACAACGCGCCTCGGAGGCCGTACGTGCGGTAGAGCTCGCGGAGGTCTCGAAGGTAGGGACCGACCTTCTCGGGCGCCACCGCCGAGTCCTCCCACC
>DASQQQ010000122.1:0-11274 GCA_035643355.1 Actinomycetota bacterium
GCCCTGCAGGGCGCTGGTGACGCGGACGTACTCCTCCAGGCTGGAGCCGCCCACCGAGGCGATCACCGGGATCCTCAGCCGTCGCAGCCGGGGCAGGTCCTCGGCCATGAAGTCGCGTACGCCCGGGTTCTGACCCACGGCGGTGACGATGCCGGCGCGGCTCTCGGCCACGCGCGGGGTGGGGGCACCCCGGGAGGGACCGTAGGTGAGGCTTCCGGTCACCACGGCCCCGAGGGCCCGATGGTCCACCAGCCCGGAGAGCTCCCTGCCCGTCCCGGAGCAGCCCGAGGCCGCCAGCACCGGGACCGGGAGCCGCAGGCCCCGCAGATCGACGGCCAGCGACCGGCTCACCCCGGCCACGCGGTCACCGCCGGGAAGCCCTCAGGCGGGGTGGGCACGGTCCGCGGCTCGTCGTTCATCCACCGATCCCAGAAGATGCGGGCCGGGTTGAACACGGGGCCTTCGGTGCAGGCCCGCAGGTTGTCGTAGCCGGAGCCGTCCTTGCGGATCACCGGGACCACGCACGTGTAGCAGAGGCCCAGCCCGCAGGCCATCTCCGCCTCCACCGCCACCTGCGCGGGCAGCCGCCGCTCGGCGCAGAACCCCGCCACCGCCCGCAGCACGCTCCGGGGCCCGGCCGCGTAGACCACCTGAGCCCCCGTGGACGCGGTCACGGCGGGCAGAGCCTCGGCCACGGTCCCCTGGCTGCCCAGCGAGCCGTCCCGGGTCACGACCGTGACCGTCTGCGACAGCCGCTTGCCCTCGATCGGCCTGAAGACCCGGGACTCCTCCGTCCCCCCGATCAGCATGTCCACCCGCTTGCCCCGGGCCCGGAGCTCCTGGGCCAGGAAGTAGATCTGGGCGGTGCCGTGCCCCTCGGAGACCAACAGGCAGTTGGTCAGCCGCTGCGGGTACGCGAAGGACTTGCCGAGCGGGCCGATCACGTCCACGAAGCGGTGGGCCTTCATCTCGGCCAGCCAGGCCGTCCCCGGGCCCCGGGGGTCGAACACGAACTCGAGGGTACCGGCCCACCCGCCCCGGCGAGACGCCTGATGGATCGAGAAGTGCCGGCGGAGGATGAAGCCCCGATCAGGGGGCATGGCCACCGAGATGAACTGTCCGGGCCGGGCCTTCTCCGCGATCTGGGGCGCCACCAGCGTCATGGAGTGGAACCCGCCCTGCCGGCGAACGTTCAGGATCTCGGCGCGGGCCCGCCTCACCCCGGGGACCTCCCCGCGAGCTCGTGGTAGTCCTGGATCGCGAGCGGCTCGGCGGGGTCCTCGCGCAGAGCCTCGATCCCGCGCAGGGCCGCCAGCACGCCGGGCAGCGTGGTGATGCAGGGGATCCCCGCCCGCGCGGCCGCGGTGCGGATGTAGTACCCGTCGGTCCGGGGGCTCCGCCCGAACGGCGTGTTGATCACCAGGTCCACCTCGCCGCCGGCGATCATATCGGCCACGTTGGGACTGCCCTCGGACACCTTGTCCACCCGCTCCACCGCGATCCCGGCGCGCTCCAGGACCCCCGCGGTTCCCCGGGTGGCCAGGAGCCGGAACCCGAGCTCGGACAGCCGCCGGGCGGGGAAGGCGATGGCCCGCTTGTCGCGGTTCGCCACCGAGACGAACACGGTCCCGGCCGCGGGCAAGGTGGCGCCGGAGGACACCAGGGCCTTGGCCAGGGCCGACCCCGAGTCCTGGTCGATCCCCATGACCTCGCCCGTGGAGCGCATCTCGGGACCCAGCACGGTGTCCACGCCGGGGAACCGTCCGAACGGCAGCACCGCCGCCTTCACGCACGTGTACGGCAAGCGCCGGTAGTGGGCCGGATCGGCGGGAACCAGGCCGAGCGCGGTCTGCTCGCGCAGGCTCCGGCCCAGCAGCACCAGGGTGGCCACCTTGGCCAGGGGCACGCCGGTGGCCTTGGATACGAACGGCACGGTGCGGGAGGCGCGCGGGTTGGCCTCGAGCACCCAGATCCGCTCGTCCTTCACCGCGAGCTGCAGGTTCATGAGCCCGCGGACCCCCAGGCGCTCGGCCAGGGCCCGGGTGATTCTCTCCACCTCGTCCAGCTCGTCGTCCGACAGGGTGGGCGGGGGGATCGCGCACGACGAGTCGCCCGAGTGCACCCCGGCCTCCTCGATGTGTTCCATCACCGCGCCCACGAACACGTCGGTGCCGTCGGCCACGGCGTCCACGTCGATCTCGATCGCGCCCTCCAGGAACCGGTCGATTAGCACCGGGTGGTCGGGGCTGGCCTCGGCGGCGGAGCGGACGAAGCGCTCCAGCTCGTCCTCCCCGTAGACGATCTCCATGGCGCGGCCGCCGAGCACGTAGCTCGGGCGCACCACGACGGGGTAGCCGATCCGCCGGGCCACCTCCCGAGCCTCCTCCAGATCGCGGGCCTCGCCGTGCGGCGGGGCCGGGATGCCGAGCTCGGCGCACAGCGTGGCGAACTTCCCGCGGTCCTCGGCCAGATCGATGGCCTCGGGCGCGGTGCCGAGCACCTCGAACCCGTGCTCCTGCAGCGTGGGGGCCAGCTTCAGCGGGGTCTGGCCGCCCAGCTGCACGATCACCCCCACCGGGCGCTCCACGCGGCACACGGCCAGCACGTCCTCGGCCGACAGGGGCTCGAAGTACAGGCGGCTGCTGGTGTCGTAGTCGGTGGAGACCGTCTCGGGGTTGCTGTTCACCATCACGGCCTCGTAGCCCGCCTCGCGGAGCGCGTAGGCGGCGTGCACGCAGGCGTAGTCGAACTCGATGCCCTGCCCGATTCGGTTCGGCCCCGCCCCCAGGATCAGCACCCGCGGGCGCTCGGCCGGACGGACCTCGCTCTCCTCCTCGTACGTGGAGTAGTGGTACGGCGTGGTCGCAGGGAACTCCCCCCCGCACGTGTCCACCGTCTTGTACACGACCTCTACCCCGAGTTCGCTCCGCCTGGCCCGCACCTCCCCCTCCGTCGCCCCCGTCAGCCGCCCGATTCGCCGATCGGAGATCCCCACCCGCTTCGCCTCCAGCACCTCGCCGGCCCCGAGCGATCCGAGCGCCCGCCCCTGGAGCGCAGACGCCTCCTCCACCACCTGCGCGATCTGATCCACGAACCATGCATCGATCCCCGACCTCCGGGCGATCCCTTCAACCGAGAGCCCCTCCCGCAGCGCGAGCTCCACCAGGTGCAACCGCCCCTCCGAAGGGATCCGGAGCAGGTCGAGGAGCGAGTGGGCCGGTGCGGAAGGGGGCGGCTCGTCGTGGAGGATGCCCCTGAGCCCGAGCCATCCGAGGTCGAACCCGTCTCGCTCCATCGACCGCCACGCCTTCCCCAACGCCTCCTTGAAGGTCCGCCCGATGGCCATCACCTCGCCCACCGACTTCATCGTGGTGCTCAAGGTGGGATCGGCCTCGGAGAACTTCTCGAAGGCGAAGCGCGGGATCTTCACCACGACGTAATCGAGGGTCGGCTCGAAGGCGGCCGGCGTCTGGCCGGTGATGTCGTTGGTGATCTCGTCCAGCCGGTACCCCACGGCCAGTAGGGCGGCGATCTTCGCGATGGGGAACCCGGTGGCCTTCGATGCGAGCGCCGACGAACGCGACACGCGGGGGTTCATCTCGATCAGCACCTGGCGGCCGTCGCGCGGGTCGACGGCGAACTGGATGTTCGATCCGCCGGTCTCCACGCCGATCGCCCGGATGCACGCCAGCGCCGCATCGCGCATCTCCTGGTACTCGCGATCGGTCAGCGTCTGTTGCGGCGCAACGGTGATGGAGTCGCCGGTGTGCACGCCCATGGGATCCACGTTCTCGATCGAGCACACGATCACGGCGTTGTCGGCCCCGTCGCGCATCACCTCGAGCTCGAACTCCTTCCATCCGGCGACCGACTCCTCCACCAGGACCTCGTGTGCCGGGCTCTCGGCCAGGCTCCGTGCGGCCAGCTCGCGCAGGCCGGCCGGGCCGTCCGCGAAGCCGCTCCCCCCGCCGCCCAGCATGAACGAGGGCCGGACGATCACCGGGTAGCCGATCGCATCGGCCACGGCCAGGGCCTCGTCCACGCCGTGGGCGATCCCGGCCCGCGGCACCGGGAGACCGGCCTCGGTCATCGCGCGCTGGAAGCCGCTGCGATCCTCGGCCCGGTGGATCGCGTCCAGGCTGGCCCCGATCAGCGAGACGCCCAGGCGGTCCAGCTCGCCCGACTCGGCCAGCGCCACCGCCACGTTCAGCCCGGTCTGCCCGCCGAGGGTGGGCAGGATCGCATCGGGCTTCTCGCGACGGATCACGCTCAGCACGGACTCGGGCGTGAGCGGTTCGATGTAGGTTCGGTCGCTGAACTCCGGGTCGGTCATGATCGTCGCCGGGTTCGAGTTGACCAGCGACACCTGGAAGCCCTCCCCCCGGAGCACCTTGCAGGCCTGGGTGCCCGAGTAGTCGAACTCGCAGGCCTGGCCGATCACGATGGGCCCCGAGCCGATCACCAGGATCCGGTCCATGTCCGTGCGCCGGGGCATCAGTGCGCCCCCATCAGCTCGCGGAACCGGCCGAACAGGTGCCGAGCGTCGTGCGGCCCGGGAGCGGCCTCGGGGTGGTACTGCACGCCGAAGGCCGGCACGTCGAGCGCCCGCAGGCCCTCCAGCGTGCCGTCGTTCAGGTTCACGTGGGTCATCGCCACCCGATCCCCCAGCGAGGCCGGGTCCACCGCGAACCCGTGGTTGTGGCTGGAGACCTCCACGCGCTCGGTGGCCAGGTCCTTCACCGGCTGGTTCGCGCCGCGGTGGCCGAACTTCATCTTGAACGTCCGCGTCCCGAGCGCCAGCCCCAGCAGCTGGTGGCCCAGGCAGATCCCGAACACGGGCAGCCGGCCCAGCAGGGCCCGCGTCGCCTCCACGCCGTACCGGGTGGCCGCCGGGTCGCCGGGGCCGTTGGAGAGGAATACGCCGTCGAACCCGTCCCCCAGGACCTCGAGCGCCGGGGTCCGGGCGGGGAAGACCGTGGTCTCGCATCCGGCGGCCGCCAGCAGGCGCAGGATCGTGCGCTTCATGCCGAAGTCGTAGGCGGCGACCCGGAACACCCGGCCGAGGTCCGTCGCGGCCGGGCCCACCACCGAGCGGGCCTCGAAGGGCTCCTCGGCGCTCACCCCCGCGGCCAGGTCGGCGCCCTCCATCCCCTGCGTCGCCCGCACGCGCTCGACCAGGGAGTGGGGGTCGAGGTCCTCTGTGGACAGCCCGCACCGCATCGCCCCTTCGCTCCGCAGCCGAAGGGTGAGCCGGCGGGTGTCGATGCCCTCGATCCCCACCACCCCGGCCGCCCCGAGCTCCTGCGCCAGCGTCCGCTCGCCCCGCCAGCTGGAGGCCCGTCGGGACGCCTCGCGCACCGCGAACCCGGCCACCCGCACGCGTCCGGATTCCGGGTCCAGGCCGTTCGTGCCGTAGTTGCCCTGGTGGGGAGCGGTCATGACCACCACCTGACCGGCGTACGAGGGGTCGGTCAGGACCTCCTGGTAGCCCGACATCGCGGTGTTGAACACTGCCTCCCCGAAGGTCTCGCCCCCGGCCCCGAAGGCCCGGCCGCGGAACCGGCTCCCGTCCTCGAGCACCAGGAGGGCCTGGCGGGCGGCCCGCGATCCCTTCGAGCCCACCCTCATCTCAGCGCTGCGGCTTCCCGTCGCAGACCACCAGCTCGCCGCGGTGCACCGTGTGGATTACCCGGCCCCGCAGCCGCCGTCCCAGGAAGGCGGAGTTGCGGCTGCGCGATTGGAACGGTGGCTCCACCACCCACTCCGCCTGCGGGTCGAAGGCCACCAGGTGGGCCGGACCACCGGGCTCCACTGGGCCCCCGTGCTCGCTCAGCCCGAGCAGCCGGGCCGGGGCCGTCGACAGGACCTCGATCGCCCGCTCGAGCGTCAAGATCCCGGGCTCCACCAGGTGGGTGAGGATCGCCGCCAGGGCGGTCTCCAGGCCGATCGTGCCGGGCGGCGCGTGGTCGAACTCCGCCTCCTTCTCCTCCACCGCATGGGGCGCGTGGTCGGTGCCCACCACGTCGATCGTGCCGTCGGCGAGCGCCGCGCGCAGCGCGGCCCGGTCCTCCGCGGTGCGCAGCGGGGGCTTCACCTTGCGGTTCGTGTCGTAGTTCAGCAGGTCCTCGTGCGTGAACGTGAGGTGGTGCGGGGTGGCTTCGGCGGTCACCCGCAGGCCCTCGGCCTTGGCCTGGCGCACCAGCTCCACCGAGCCCGCGGTGGATAGGTGCAGCAGATGCAGGCGGCCCCCGGTGAGCCGGGCCAGCGCGAGATCCCGGTACACGATCACCTCCTCGGCCTCGGCCGGCTCGCCGGCCAGCCCCAGCGTGTAGGAGTGCACGCCCTCATGCATCTGGGTGTCCTCGGACAGCGCCGCGTCCTCGCAGTGCTCGGCCAGCACCACGTCGAACGCCTTCGCATACTCGAGCGCGTTGCGGAGCACTCGGGACGTGGGCACGCACCGACCGTCGTCGCTGAACATCCGCACGCCGATGGCCGACATCTCGCCGATCGCGGCCATCTCTGCCCCCTCCAGGCCCTTGGTGATGGCTCCCACCGGGGAGACGTCGCAGAGCCCCGCCCGGAGGGCCAGCGAGCGGACCTCCTCGATCACCGCCGCCGTGTCCGCCACCGGGTCGGTGTTGGCCATGGCCGTGATGGCGGTGTAGCCGCCCGCGACCGCGGCGCGCGAGCCCGTCTCCACGGTCTCCCTATCCTCGCGGCCCGGCTCCCGTAGGTGCGTGTGCGGATCCACCAGGCCGGGCGCCAGCACGAGGCCGGTGCAGTCCAGGACCTCGGTCCCCGCCGGGGGGCTCGCGTCCTCGCCGATGGCGGCGATCCGGCCGCGCTCGACCAGCACGTGCCGGACGGCGTCGGTGGCCGAGGCCGGGTCCACCAGCCGGGCCCCCCGGAACAGGATGCGATCAGGCATCGGCGGCCCCCTCTCCTTCGTCCGAGCTCGAGCCCGAGCCCCCGAGCAGCAGGTAGAGCAGGGACATCCGTACCGCGATGCCGTTCGTCACCTGCTCCTCCATCACCGCCTGGGGCAGATCGGCCACGTCCGAGTCGATCTCGACCCCGCGGTTCATCGGTCCGGGGTGCATGATCAGGGCGCCCTCCGGGAGCACCCCCACCCGCTCCCTGGTGAGGCCGAACAGCCGCGCGTACTCCCGCACGCTGGGGAAGTACTGCTGGCGCTGGCGCTCGCGCTGGACCCGGAGCATGTAGCAGACGTCGAGCTTGGGGAGCACGGCGTCGATGTCGTAGGAGACCTGCACGCCCCAGGCCGGAGCGTCGGGCGGGATCAGCGTGGGTGGCCCCACCAGCGTGACCTCGGCCCCCATCTTCACCAGCGCGAAGGACAGGGACCGCGCGACACGCGAGTGCAGGACGTCGCCCATGATCGCGGTGCGGAGGCCCTCGAACCGGCCCAGGCGCTCCCGGATCGTATACAGGTCCAGCAGGGCCTGGGTGGGGTGCTCGTGGGTGCCATCCCCGGCGTTCAGGACGCTGCCCCGGATCCACCGGGTGAGGGTGAAGGGCGACCCGCTGGAGGAGTGGCGGATCACCACGGCGTCGGCCCCCATGGCCTGCAGGGTGAGGGCGGTGTCCTTCAGGCTCTCCCCCTTGGCCACGCTGGTGCCGCTGGTGGTGAAGTTGATCACGTCGGCCGAGAGCCGCTTCGCGGCCAGCTCGAACGAGATCCGGGTGCGGGTGGAGTTCTCGTAGAACAGGTTCACCACGGTGCGCCCCCGGAGGGCCGGGACCTTCTTGATGACCCGCGTGCCCACCTCGCGGAAGGACTCGGCCGTGTCCAGGATCCGCACGATGTCTTGGGCGGACACGTCGTTGATCGACAGCAGGTGCTTGTTCATGCGTCGTCTCCCGTCCCGCCCGGCCCCGCGTGCGAGCCCGGCCGTCCCTCCACGTAGACGGCGTCTTCGCCGTCGAGCTCCTTCAGGGCCACCCGGACGTCCTCGCCGCGGCGGGTGGGCAGGTTCTTGCCCACATAGTCGGCTCGGATCGGCAGCTCCCGGTGACCCCGGTCCACCAGCACGGCCAGCTGGATCGCGGTGGGGCGGCCGAAGTCCACCAGCGCGTCCATCGCGGCGCGGATGGTGCGTCCCGTGTACAGGACGTCATCCACCAGGACCACGGTGCGGTCGTTGATGTCGAACCCGATGCGGGTCTCGTGGACCTCGGGGGCCTCGGCCCGCATCCCGATGTCGTCCCGGTAGAAGGTGATGTCCAGGACGCCCACGGGCACCGGCTGGCCCTCGATCCGCTCGATCTCGGAAGCCAGGCGCCGGGCCAGATCGTCGCCCCGGTTGGCGATGCCGACCAGCACGGTGCGGGCGGCGCCCTTGTTCTTCTCCAGGATCTCGTGCGCGATGCGGGTCACGGAGCGCCGGATCTCGGCCTCGTCCAGCAGCCGCCCGCCGCCGCCCATCACGGAAGAACGCCCAACCGCTCCCGCGGCAGGGCGCCCTGGTCGTGCACCATCGTTCCTCGCCTCCCTTCCCGGCCTCGCGGGACCGGCTTAAAGGGGAAGTTCCCGGCGCAGGATACGTCGCGGAGGGCCTCGCGGCAACGGGCCGAGTTGACTCACCAGAAATGTCCTCGAAACGGCTTCATTGCCTCACCTGGAATGGTCCTCGAAGGATCCACGCTCCTGCCTGATCGGGCAGGAGGGGTGCGGTGGGCCTTTCGATGGCAGAGCGCAAGGCGGTGACCAAGGAGATGGCCAGGCGGTACGCCAGGGCCTCGAAGAAGGACAAGGGCCGGATGCTCGACGAGTTGTGCGAGCTCACCGGGTGGACCAGGCGCCACGGCATCCGGGCGCTCGCCCAGGCGGTCCATCCACCGCCCCGGCCGTCCAGAGCGCCCAGGGCTCGCGTCTATGGGCCGGAGGTCCTGGAGCCGCTCCTGGTGGTGTGGGCCACCCTGAACGGCCCGGCCGGCAAGCGCCTGGCCCCGTTCATGGGCGAGATCGTGACCGCCCTGGAGCGCTGTGGCGAGCTCCAGGTCGATCCCGAGGTCCGGACCAAGCTGCTGTCGATGTCCGCGGCCACGATTGACCGGGCCCTGGCGCCGGAGCGGGCTCGCCTGCGGGTCAAAGGACGCTCCGGGACCAAGCCAGGGACCATGCTCAAGCGGCAGATCCCCATCCGAACCTTCGCCGAGTGGGACGATGCCAGGGCCGGGTTCTGTGAGGTGGACCTGGTGGCCCACGACGGGGGCGATCCGGCCGGCGAGTTCTGCCAGACCCTCGACCTGACCTGCGTGGCAACGGGATGGACCGAGTGCCGGGCGGTGCGCAACAAGGCCCAGCGGTGGTGCTTCGAGGCCCTGCTGGAGATCGAGGACTCCCTGCCGTTCGCCCTGGTGGGGCTGGACTCGGACAACGGCAGCGAGTTCATCAACGACCAGCTGTTCCGCTACTGCACCGAGCGGGGCATCACCTTCACCCGCTCCCGCCCCTACCGCAAGAACGACAACTGCTTCGTGGAGCAGAAGAACTGGCCGGTGGTCCGCCAGAACGTGGGCTACGGCCGCTACGACACCCCCGCCGAGCTCGAGGTGCTCAACGAGCTCTACCGCCACCTCAGCCCGTACGTGAACTTCTTCCAGCCCCAGATGAAGCTCGTCTCCAAGACCCGCCGGGGGGCCAAGGTGAGCAAACACTTCGACCGGGCCCGCACCCCCTACCAGCGGATCCTGGAGTCCCCCCACGTGTCCGGCGACACCAAGGGCCCGTCCAAGAATAATTACACCCTTGTAGTTCTCGCCTGTGCGTGGATCGTGTAGTTCCACTCGCCGTGGAACCGGTGCCTGGTGATAGGCACCGCAGCGAGCTGCTCGTCCGTGATCTTGGTGCGGGTGGGGTACGAGCGGGGATCGAGCGATGCGCGCACCTTGAGCCCCTGGCGGGTCGTCGTGGAGCCGATGAGGTCCACGATCACCTCATGGCTGGTGAGCGGACGGCCTCGCCAGTTCATGGAGATGTGGGAGAACAGTCGATGCTCGATCTTGTTCCACTTCGACGCTCCCGGAGGGAAGTGGCACACCGTGATGTCGAGACCGGCAGCGGCGGCCAGGCGATGCAGCTCCACCTTCCACAGCCGGACCCGGTACCCGTTGGACCCCCCTCCGTCCGCGCACACCAGCAGGCGGGTGGCTTCCGGGTAGGAAGGGCCGCCCACGGTCTCCCACCAGCTCCAGATGGTGGCCACGGCGAACTCGGCGGTGTCGTGATCGGTCCCCACCACCACCCACCCGGTGTTGGCGCCGACGTCGTACACGCCGTAGGGGATGGCCTTGCCCAGGGCTGGATCGGCGAAGTCGTGCATGGCGACCTCCTCGGGATCCCCCTTGGGGCGCCACGTCTGACCTGCGTTCTTGAACTGCCCGACCAGCTCCTTCTTCTTGGTGTCGACCGAGATGACCGGCTCGCCCCGGCGCAGCCGACGACCGACCTCCCGAGCCAGGTAGGAGAACTGAGCGTCCCGATCGGGGTGAGCGGCGCCCTCCTGGGTCTTGATGTTGGCCTGCAGGGAATACCCCAAGGCGTGCAGCAGGTCGGCCACGGCGGAATGGCTCACCGCGTGGCCCTGATCGGTGAGGGCATGGGCGAGCTGACGGGTGCTCTTGATGGTCCACCGCAGGGGGGACTCCGGATCGCCCCGAGCCCCTGGGTCCACCAACGCCTCCAGGGCCCGGACCAGGGCGGGGTTGGCCTTCACGATCGGCTTGCGTCCCGCTCCCGGGCGACGGATGCGGGGTGAGACCTCGAACCCCCGGTCCAGTTCGCCCATAGCTCGCTGCACGGTGGATCGGGACAGGCCCGATGCCTCGACTACCCTCGCGATCCCCCCTCGTCCCAGGGCTCTCGCTTCCGCCGCCGCGTAGATCCGGCGCTGACGTTCGTCCAAGTGGGGGAACACGGTGTCGAACTTGCGCACGAGCACTTCGTCGACGACCGGCACACGGCCAGTCTACTCCACGCCTGGCCTGATAGCGTCACTTATTGTGCTACAGCTCCCAAGGCCTGCCTGACCCGGATCTACCTGCAGCTCAACCCGGCCGAGCTCAAGCGGCGGATGGCCGACTGCCAGTCGCGGCTGCTGCAAATCAACCGGACCAAACCCGATCGGAGCAAGGAGGTGAGACGACCCGGACACCCCTCCGCCGGGAGGAAGTTCTCCTGGACGGAGATTTCGAGGACATCTTTGGTGAGGCAACCGGAGGTGGCGCCGAGGACATCTTGACGTGAGT
>DASQQQ010000123.1:0-3183 GCA_035643355.1 Actinomycetota bacterium
ACAACCCCACCCGGCAGAGCTTCTATGCCGAGATGGTCGGCGCTCGCGATCTGACGAACGCGGTGAGCCTGAACAGCGCCGTGATGACGGCCACCCGCATCGTGGGACCGGCGGTGGCCGGCCTGGTGATCGCGGTGGCGGGACTGGCCCCCGCGTTCCTGCTGAACGCGGTCTCCTACATCGCGGTCATCACGGCGCTCGCGGCGATGCGGCCCCAGGAGCTGATCCGCGACGGCATGCAGGCCCGGCGTAGAGGTCAGGTGCGGGAGGGGATCGCATACGTGTGGCGGACGCCGGCGCTGCGGCAGCCGCTGATCTGGATGGCGATCCTCTACACGTTCTCGTTCAACTTCGCGGTGCTGTTCCCCCTCCTCGCCGAGGACACCTTCCAGGGCAACGCCGGGACCTACGGCACGTTGCTGTCGGCCCTCGGGATCGGTTCGCTGATCGGCGCGCTGCTGATGGCACGGCAGGCCCGACCGACGCCCAGGCGACTGGCCACCGCTGGTGCGGTCTTCGGGGCCGTGTCGATCGTCGCGGCGTTGATGCCCACCCTGGACGCGACGCTCCTGGTTCTGGTGCCGATGGGCCTTGGCAGCATGCTGTTCATGATCCTGGCCAACTCCACCCTGCAGCTCGCGTCCCGGCCCGAGATGCGGGGCCGAGTGATGGCCCTGTACGGCATCGTGTTCCTGGGCAGCACCCCCTTCGGTGCGCCCATCGCCGGATGGGTGGGGGAGCATCTGGGTGCACGGGCCGGTATCGCGTTGGGCGGGGCGATCGCGCTGGTCACCGGGCTGGCCGGGCTGTGGGCGGTGCTCCGCCGCGGAGCGCTCGCGTCCCCGGGCACCGGAGCCCGGGAGGACACGGACGGTCAGGATAGCTCGCGGTCGATCGACCAGGAAGGTGCGCCCTCGGCCCGCGAGACCTCGATCACCGTCCCGTCCTCCATGGCCAGCCGGTACCGGGTGCGGCGCTCGCCGTTGCGCTCCTCGAGCCAGCTGCGCTGAACCCGGACGTCCTCTTCCACGCCGCCCCAGACCACCGAGCGCGGCCACTCCTCCGCCCGTCCACCTTCGTAGAAACGGATCACCAGGTCGGAGGCGCGCCGGACCCAGCGGGGCAGGACCGGTGCCCACAGCAGGAACAGCGCGCCGATCAGCCCCACGGAGCGGGCCGGTCCGAGGGCGGGCAGCAGGGGGATGGCCAGGAAGGCCGCCACCACGCGGGAGAGGTTGTACAGCACGTCGTACACGGCGAAGACCCGGCCCCGGTACCCGTCGGGGATCGCCTCCTGCACCATGGTGTCGATGGGGATCTTCTTCCAGGCGAAGGTGAGCCCCACGGCGAAGCTGGCGAGCAGCACCGACCACCCCGTGATGTAGGTGGAGACCAGGAGCAGGCAGCCGGCGCCGGCGTAGAAGGCGCCGGCCACGATCCGCTCCTTGGGGAAGCGCTCCTCCAGCTTGCCCACGGTCAGGATGCCCAGCAGGACCCCGATCCCGCCCGCGCCGATCAGGTTCGAGAACGATCCCACGCCCTGCTCGAACCGCTCCCGGAAGACGATCAGGGACAGGACCAACACGACCCCCTGGCCCATCTGGTCCAGGCTGATCGAGGTGATGGGACCGAGCGCTCGGGGGCTCCGCAGCAGGCGCTCGAGCCCGTCCACGAACTCGCCGGCCACCCGGCGGAGTTCGTCGCCCACGGCCGACGAGGGCACCTGGTGGGGCGAGAGCGCGGTGGTGATCCGTGAGGCCACGCCCGACGCGATCAGCCACATGGCGCCGGCCACCACGATCACCGGCAGGTTGCCCACCAGATCGGCCACCCACCCTCCCACGAACACCCCGGCCAGCAGGGCCACCGTTCCGCCCACCGTGGCCAGGGAGTTGGCCATCAGCAGGTCCTCGGTGGGCACCAGCCGAGGGACGATGGCCTGGGCGGTCGCGAGGTAGAACCGGTTCACGGAGAGGACCCACAGGGCGCCGGCGTAGAAGGGCAGCGGCGCCCGGACCGGGTCGAACAGCACCAACCACACCAGTGCCGTTCGCAGCCAGGGCGCGACCTGCAGGATCCGACGCCGGGGCCACCGGTCGATGAACACGCCGGTGAAGGGCCCGATCACGGAGAAGGGCAGCGAGATCACCAAGGTGGCGATGGCGAACCCGGTCGTGGTGCTCTGCCGTTCGGGCGAGAACACCACCGAGGCCACGAGGGCGGCCTGGAACAGCCCGTCCGCCGACTGGCTCACGAGCCGGATGGCGAACAGACGCCGGAAATCCGAGCTGCGGAGCGCGTCGCGAGCCCGATCCAGGGTGCCCTTCATGCTCTTCAGTCTTCCACCCCGAGGGGAGCGACATCGACGCGCCGGTGGGTCCCGGCCGTCGGGTCGTCCAGGAGAGGTGGCTCAGGCCTCCGCCGGCTGCGAGTCGAAGAAGGCGGTCCAGTCGGCCCGCTTGCTGGCCCCGTTGCCGAGGATGAACTCCTCCACCATCTCCCGCGCCGAGTCGTCGGTGAACTGCACCGGCGGCGACTTCATGAAGTAGGCGCTCGGTCCGATCAGCGGTCCGGCCACCCCACGATCCTTGGCCACCTTCGCGCACCGCAAGGCATCGATCACGATGCCGGCGGAGTTCGGGCTGTCCCACACCTCGAGCTTGAGCTCGACGTTCAGCGGGACATCGCCGAAGGCTTGACCCTCGAGCCGGATCTGCGCCCACTTGCGGTCCTCGAGCCACGGGACGTAGTCGGAGGGGCCGATGTGGATATCGCGTCCGTCCAGTGGCTTCGCCATCTGGCTCTGCACCGACTGGGTCTTCGATCGCTTCTTGGAGGCCAGCCGCTCACGCTCCAGCATGTTCATGAAGTCCATGTTGCCGCCGAAGTTCAGCTGGTAGGTCCGGTTCAGTTTCACGCCGCGGTCCTCGAAGAGCTTGGTCAGGATCCGGTGGACGATGGTGGCCCCCACCTGGCTCTTGATGTCGTCGCCGACGATGGGCACCCCTGCCTGCACGAACCGCTTGGCCCAGGTCCGATCGGAGGCGATGAACACGGGCAGGCAGTTCACCAACGCCACCCGCGCGTCGAGCGCGGCCTGGGCGTAGTGCTTGGCCGCCTCTTCGCTGCCCACGGGGAGGTAGGACACCACGACGTCCGCCTCCACCTCACGCAGCGTCGAGG
>DASQQQ010000124.1:0-6117 GCA_035643355.1 Actinomycetota bacterium
ATCTGGATCCGGGTCCTGGCCAGGAGCCGCGTCCGTCGGCGATCGATCGGGTCGAGGCAGAACGACCATGCGGTGTCGATCAGGAGACGGGGCTTGTGGGCGGGGTCCACTTCCCGCCCCGTGAGGGGATCCCGCGCCGAGTGCAAGACCAGGGTCCGTGGGGCCTCGACGGTCATGACTTCGAAGGCTCCTTTGGTTTCATCGCAGCCGGGGCCGTCCAGCAAGACGTCGCCAACCTTCGTGGCCGGTAGGTTCGGAAGGAGCCGGAAGGCGCCGGTGTCCTCTCGCTCCAGTGGGTTCCACCCGTACCAGCCACCGCGGCCATAGCCCATCTGCGCGACCCAGGGCCAGATCCTGGCCGGGGTGGCATCGATGCTGACGGCTCGCGTTGCCTGCCAGTTCGGGTGGGCAACGAGCTCGTCACCGGGGAGTGGTCGCCCTTCCTCCTCGGGGGTCGCTCCCGAGCGCAAGAGCCATGGACGGGCCAACCCTCCCAGGGCCTGTCCCGCGTACTCGATCGGGCCGCCGAGCCTGGTTCGGCGCAGGGAACGGAGGAACGCCGTCGGAGAAAGAGGTCGCGTCATCGCGGTTCACCTCCCTCGCGAGCATCCGCTCTTCCCAGCGTCGTGTGAAGGGTCGTAGGTCCATACCCACCCTCACCGGAGGGCCGTCGTCCCGCCCGGGGAGGGTCGCCCGACCGTGGCGCCCCTGGAGCCGTCCCGCCACCCTGAGCGAGGAGGGGGGTGTTCTCCGTGACGCTCGAAGCACGGCTCTCCGGCGGAGGGGGGGCGGTGTGGGCATGATCGGCGAGCGGTTGGACGTCTGGGACCTCCTGGCCCCGGGGATGCTGATCAGCAACCTGCCCTGGATGCTGGTGCTGGCCTGGTTCTCACGTCGGCTCCTGGGCCTGAGGCGACGCTCCCTGTGGTCCTCCGCTGCGGCCGGCTTGATCGGCTGGCTGATCGGCAGCGGCATCGCCCTGCTCTCGATCCGCGGCGACGTCCAGGGCCACTACGATGCGGTTTGGCGGATCGGCGTGGTGCTGTCGGTCCTGTTCACGATGCTGGCCACCGTCGGCGTGGAGCTGCTGGCGCGCCACCGGGAGGAGGCCTTCTCCTTGCCGGGCACCACCATCCCTCACCCGGTCCGAAGCGTTCGGGCGCTCCTGGCTCGGGTCGGCCGGTACATCCAGGTCCTCAGGATCGCGGCCCGCCATGGCCTGCGCATGCGGCCGGGACATCCCCCCGACCGTCTGCCGGCCCGCGAGGTGCGGGCCGCGCTCGAGGAGTGCGGAGGGATGTTCGTGAAGCTCGGCCAGATGCTCGCGACCAGGCCGGACGTCGTGGGTCCGAGCCTGGCGGAGGAGCTCACCGGACTGCAGGAGGACGCGCCGCCCGCTCCGACCGAAGACGTCGATCGGCTCCTTCAGGAGGAGTTCGGTCATCCCGTGGGCGAGGTGTTCGAGCGCTTCGACGCCGAGCCCATCGCCGCGGCCTCGATCGCTCAGGCGCATAGGGCCCGGCTCGGCTCGGGTGAGGAGGTCATCGTCAAGGTGCAGCGTCCGGGGGTGGCGAGCCTGGTGGAGCGCGACCTGTCGATCCTGCTCCGCCTGACCCGCCGTGCGGAGCGACGGGCGCGCTGGGCCGAGAGCTACGGGGTGGCGAAGGTGGCCGAAGAGTTCGCCGCTGGCGTGATCAAGGAGCTGGACTTCACGATCGAGGCCCGGAGCGTCGAGGAGATCGGCGCGGCGCTCGGTGACACGCCCGAGATCCGGGTTCCTCACGTCTTCACAGAGCTCTCGACACCGCGGGTGCTGGTCCTCGAGTTCCTCCAGGGGGTCAGCGTGGGCCAGCGTGAGCGCGTGCGTGAGCTCGGGGTGGACCACGAGAAGCTGGCCGATGTGCTCCTGCGATCGACGATCTCGCTGGTGGTCGGGGGCGAGCGGTTCCATGCCGACCCTCATCCCGGCAACGTGATGGTGCTGGCCGACGGTCGGCTGGGGCTGCTGGACTTCGGCTCGACCGGTCGGCTGGACGCCATCGAACGCGCGTCGGTGGTGGACATGCTCACGGCGATCGCACAGAACGACCCCGAGCTGCTCCGAGACGCGGTCCTGGCCATCGCCGTGGTCCGCCGTCGGATCGAGGAACGCGCCCTGGACCGGGCGCTCGCCGGCTTCATGGCCCGCCACCTCGGAAGGGGTGCGGCGCCGAGCGTGGCCATGCTCCAGGAGCTTGCCCAGATGTTCCTGGCGATGGGGATCGCGCTGCCCTCGACCACCACGATGTTGTTCCGGATGCTGGTCACGCTCGAGGGGACGCTCACGACCCTGTGTCCTGGCTACGAACTGATCGGGGCCGCCAGGGATCTCGCGCCGGAGCTGATCCGCGAGCGACTGGCTCCCTCGAGGTGGCAGGAGCAGGCCCGGGAGGAGCTCATGGGTTTGATGCCGGTCCTGCGACGGGCTCCGCGGCACCTCGACCGGGTGGCCACGATCCTCGAGCGGGGCGAGCTGGCCACGAGGGTGAGCCTGTTCGCCACCGAGGACGACCAACGCGTCCTCCGCGCTCTGGTCAACCGGACCCTCCTGGTCCTGACCGGCGGTGCCGTGGGGGTGGTGGCGGTTGGCTTGCTGGCCGTTCCCGGAGGGCCGACCGTCTCGGGCGTCGTCTCCCTCTTCGACGTCCTCGGCTACATGGGGCTGTTCCTGTCCGCGGTGCTCCTGCTCCGGGTCACGGTCGCCGCCCTGATCGAAGGGGGATGACCGTCAACCGCTCCGCATCGCGGGCGATCCTCACGCCGCAGCGACTCGGTTCGTCGGCCCCGGGGGCCAGCATCGGGGGGTCGGCCGGTCCTCTTCCAGGGGGGCCCCACGCCTCTTCGCGTGGGCCACCGCATGGGCCAGAGTGGCCTCGCTGCTCCGGACGAGTCTCCACGCTGCGGACGGAAGGGAGGCCGTGATGCGCCTGTCATGGAGAGACGGACTCGCCACCCTGCTCGTCGGTGCGGGAGCGATCCTCTACGCCCTGTGGCTGGCTGATGCGGAAGTGGCCGGGTTCTCGGGTGTGAGACCCCTGGCCGGGCTCGTGCTCGGGCTGGGCTTGGCCGCCTCGGTGACCGCGGTGGTCTACGGCGTAGGTGCCGGGCTCCTGCGGGCGTCCAAGGTGTACCTGACGGTCGCATCCGTGATCGGTCTGACGGCGCTGGTGGCCGGGACGGTGGCCCTGGTCGGGGCGAGCGAGACGATGCTCGCGGCGCTGGTGGCCTCCACGGTGGCGCTGTGGGCCATCTCGACGGCGCGGCACGGCCTGATCGCCGAGCACGCCGGAGGCCGGGTCGCGCCCACGGCTGCCGGGGGCGTCGGAGCCCGAGCCCCGAGGGGAGCCCATGGCTGAGGGCCGGACCGGTGCAGAGCGCCAGGAGAGGAGGAAGCGATGAGGAGAGGCTGGATCGTGGCCGGCGTCGTGCTGGCAGCCGCGTACCTGGCCCGCCGGCTCGCCGCCCGCTCGGGAGCCTTGAGCTGGGAGCAGATGATCGAGCGGATGCCGGACACCGCCCCACCGAAATGGGTGTTCAACAACATCCAGGCAATCCGCGAGAACACCGAGCAGATCCTGGGGCGACTGAGGAGCGAACCGGCCACGGCTCCGTCATGAGGGAAGCCTTGGCCATCGGCGCGGCTTCGCTTGTCGCGCTATGGGGTGTCGCACACGCGATCCCCACGCGCGCGGTGGTGGCCGGCTTCGGCCCGATCTCGATCGACAACCGGCGGATCATCCTGCAGGAGTGGCTGGTCGAGGCCTTCGCCATGTGGGGCATCGCCGCGCTGGTGATCGGCGTCACCGTGTTGGACGCGGACGGCGAGGCGACCGCCTGGGTCTGCCGGGGATCCGCCGCCGCGCTCGTCGCGATCGGTGTTCTGACCGCGTTCACCGGGGGCAGGACGCAAGTGGTCTGGTTCAAGATCTGCACTGTCCTGCTGACCACCACGGCCGCGCTCCTCCTGGCTGCGAGCTTCCTCTGAGCCAACGGGGTGAGCGTGGATGGCGCATCTCCCGGCCTACGTCGATGCCGTGCCCGGCCGGCCGTTCCCGCTCGTCCCGACGTTGCAGGAGCTGCCGGCCCGAGGCCATCGGGTGTCCGTGCGTTGCGGCGTCCGGGAGGTCGAGCTGCTCCGATCGGTCGGGTCCCGGTCGCCCCAAGCCGAGCTCGTCGAAGCTGACGCGACCGCTTCGGGGACGCTGGGCGACCTGACCACCCATCTTCCTCCTGTGGCGATCTGGCCGCACCAGGTGTATCCCTTCCCTCCACCCCTTCGTCCTGCACGGTGGATGGATCAGAAGGGAGGTGACTCAGATGTTCCGCCGCAACGAGGGGGCGCTGGATCGGGCCCTCAGGCTGGCGGCCGGGGAGGAGCACCCCGCGCCGTCGCTGTAGGAGGGAGGAGGTCCTGGGATGCCCGAGGTGGAGGTCGATCGGAACGAGGACGTGGCGTGGGCATGCGGGTGCGGCCCGGCCATGCGCCAGATGGCGGCGGCCTGCTGCGGCGAGCCGGAGCCCGAGAGCACCGGCTCGGAAGAACAGGAGCAGACGCCACGCGTGCAAGGAGGTGCGTGAGCATGTGGTGGTGGGGTCCCGGATCCTGGTGGCCCTGGATCGGGCTGATGATTGGGTTCATGCTGCTCTGCGGGATCTTCATGGTCCGGATGGGCGGCAGGCGCGGCATGGGCGGCATGTGCGGATGGTGGCGCGGGCGCGGATACCACGACCAGACGGACGCGGCCGTCGCGCAGCGGTCGAGCGATCACGACGCGCTGGTTCGCCCCAGCGCCCGGGGGATCCTCGAGGAGCGTTTCGCCCGGGGCGAGATCTCCGAGGAGGAGTTCGAAGGTCGCAAGCAGGTCCTGGCTCGGAACCCGTCGTGACAGCTGTGCGCGATGGCAACGGAGGCCGCGGGAGCCAACGGTTCCGGCGGTCTCCGCGTGCATCGCTCGGCGCCACGCTGGGAGGGGCCATCCCCAGCTCACGCGGTGCTGGAGGATCTCGACGCACGGGACGGTCTGTCTCAGAGAGACATGACCATCGGCCCTATCCGCCTGGGACCATGGTCCCTATCGGCGGGAGAGGCCTAGGTCTCACATGATCCGATGAGCCGGTCATCGGGGCCTGGTGCATCGCTCGAAAAGGCCCCGGCTCGCCCCGCTCGGGTTTCCTCCGGTGAACTCTTCGCCTCCTATCAGGTCAGGATCCGCCGGTACATCTCGAGCATGGTGCACGACCCGGTTGAGGCCGATGACCTCACCCAGGACGTGTTCCTGCAGGTCCACCGGAAGCTGGACTCGGTACGCGATCCCGATGCGGTGGTGTCCTGGCTGTACCGGATCGCGACGCACCTGTGCTACGACCGGTTCCGCAGGTCCTCCCGCGAGCCGAGGACCGACCCGCTCGACGTGGGCGGCTCGGGCGGGGGGAGGGGTCTCGGGGACATCGCCGATCAGTTGAGGCTGGATCGGGTGCTCGAGCAGAGGGAGATGAGCGCCTGCGTCAGGAGCTACATCGACGGGCTGTCCACCCAGTACCGGCAGGTGATCCTCCTGCACGACCTGGAGGAGGTGAGCAACCCACAGATCGCCCAGATGCTCGGGGCCTCGCTCGACACGATCAAGATCCGCCTGCATCGCGCCCGCCGCAAGCTCCAGGTGGCCCTGGGGGAGCACTGCCTGCTGTCGCTCGATGAGCAAGGGGTCCTCGTCTGTGAGCCGGCCGAGGTCACGACCGCAGCAACCTCGGGGAGTGTGCGCGGGAGCCCCTAGTCGTCGCGCTCCGCCGGCTCCTCGGCCGGTAACGCCCAACCCTGCAGGGCTGCCCTTCGGAAGGCGAGCGGTGAGCATCTTCGTCGAAGCGGCGGTGTGGATCCCTTGCCGCCCGGCCCGTGCACCTGACCGGACTCGCGTGTGTGCTTCGCCCCTTCCCCGGATCAGCTCGGGGCGTGGAGCGCCACGACCCTGGCCGAGGACGTCGGTGAGGTTCCCGGATCTGCCGAGCCCGCGCTTCTCTCGCCGATCAAGAGGAACGTCCGTAGGCGACCCTTGCCTTTGACCTCGATGATTCCCCGCT
>DASQQQ010000125.1:0-4159 GCA_035643355.1 Actinomycetota bacterium
GACGCCGCGGCGCTGGCGGCACCGGGCGGAAGTCCCCAGGCCGCGGCGGTCAGCCGCCGGCTCAGCTCCCGGGCCTCCGCGACGGCCGCCGCCGGGTCACCCTGGGCGGTGTCGGAGGCCGCCGGGAGCGGGTCGGCGGCGAGGGCCCATGGGAGCACGAGGCGGTCGCCGAGCGGGCCTCCGAAGCGGGCCGCGAGGACGGCGAGACGCTCTGCCAGGTCACCCCGGGCACCGAGGAGGGGTCGGGGCGCCGCTCGCCGTCTCGTCGTCGCCCGATCCGAAGCCCCGACCCGCCGCACTCTGGTGGACCGGACCTGCAGCAGGGTGAGCTCGTTGCCCCGGGCCCCCCACTCGATCACCGGATGGCCGGTTGCCTCCCTCGCGGCGCGGGCCAGGGCCGCGACGTCCCGAACGAGCCAGACATCGACGCCGGTTCCCCTCGACCCGCCGGCGGCGACCTCGTTGTGCCGCGACACGACGAGGTCCCACCCACCGACCCGTCCAGCCGCCAGGGCCCCGGGCCACCCGGGGGCTGCACTCACCGCGACCCGACCGTGGCGGTCGACGCGCGCCGTCCCGCCCGCCTCGAACGGGGTCCAGGGCTGGATCAGGACCGCCACCCGAACAGCGCGGGGGTCGACCCCGAGCGCCCGGCACCTGGCCAGGGCGTCCCGGGCGAACGCCGAGGCCCAGCAACCCCGTACGGCGGTCGCCAGGTCCGCCCCCGTGACCTCCACGTAGGAGGCGAAGGCTCCCGCCCACGCCGGGTCGCCCTCCTGTGGCGCCGAGGACCGCACGATCGCGTCCCGGCCGATCCGCCTCGCGATCCGCTCCAGGTCGCGGAGCAGGGGTTCGCCGACTGGGACGGCGTGAACCGCCCGGGTCGCTGACGGGGCGCCGGTGCGCCGCAGCGCCTCCAGCCCCGCATCTGCGGCCGGCGCGGCCAGGTGGGTGGGAACGATCCAGCCAGGCAGGACGGGCAGGCCTGCCGCCCGGGCCAGGGCCAGCCCGGCCGCCTTGGCCCCGGCTACCGCCGGCTCGCGGGCGCGGCCGTTGTCGAGGGAGATCGAGAGGTCCACCGATCAGTCGACCACCGTGATCTCGTCGATGGGGAACGAGGTGATGAGCTCGTGCCCGTGCTCGGTGACCACGAGCATCTCCTCCAGGCGCACGCCGAACTCGAGGTTCTTGCCGTGTTGGGTCTCCAGGGCGAACACCATGCCCGGCTGGATCTCGACGGGGTGATCGAGCGACCAGATCCGCGAGATGACCGGCTGGTCGTATTGGGCCAGGCCGAGGCCGTGCCCCCAGAGGTTCGCCGCGGCCTGGTCCTCGTCCTCGTAGCCCCAGGCGTCCATGGCCGAGGGCCATGTCGACGCGATGTCGCGCGTGGTCACGCCGGGCTTCACCGCATCGATCGAGTCGCGGAGCCAGGTGAGAGCCTCGTCGTAGTAGGCCCGCATCTCGTCGGTGGGCTTCCCACCCACGCAGTACGTGCGGTACATGCAGGACTTGAAGCCGTTCCAGGTCAAGGCGGCCACGTCGATGATCACGAGCTCGCCCGGGCGGATGATCCGATCGGAGAAGTTCCGCCAGTTCGGCCAGGCGTTCGGCCCGGAGGACACGATCACGTCCTCCACGTCCTCTACCCCAGGGAAGCTGTACAGGTACTCGAATCCGAATGCCGCGACCTGGTTTTCGGTGAGGCCCGGCCTGAGGAACTGGGACATCTCGTAGTGAAGGGCGTCACAGATGGACCCCACGATGCGCAGGCCATCCTGCTCGCCCGGGCTCTTGACCGCCCGGGCCTCCATCATCGGGGTCATCCCGTCGGTCCAGGTGACGCCTGCCCGCTCGAAGGCCCGCATCATGTTGATGTCAATGAAGTCCACGCCGAGCGGCTGGTCGTTCACGCCCGCGTCCTCCAGGTCATCCAGCAGGGCCCTGGCGAACTTCTCGACCTGCATCTGCGAGGCGGCGCCGGCTGCGCCCTTGATCCAGGCGAACGAGTGGCGGACGTTCGCCGGTGGGATCCACGGCGAGTTCTTCAGGATGTGGAGCCCGATGTCGCCCTGCTCGTAGAGGATGGGATCCTTCCCCTCGCACAGCACGGCATAGCGGAGCCCCGGCTTCAGGCGGTTCCACCCGGGCGTGAGGGTCGAGGTCACGTAGCGTACGTTCTCGTCGTACATGAGCAACATCGCGCCCAGGCCGTGACGCTTCATGGCTTCTCGGGCTCGGCGCAGCCGCCACTCCCGGACGGCCGTCCAGTCGATCCCCTGCTTCCACTCGACGTTCGCGTAGCCGAACGTCTCCTTCACGTCAGTCCACCTCCCCGGTCAGCCGGTTACCTGGTCCACGATTTCCAGGAATCCCTCGTCGCCCAGCAGGGCTTTGGCCGCGAGCGAGCGCGCCTTGACCTCGGCAAGGATCTGCTCGGTCTGCTCGGGGGTCGCCGTGCGCCCGTGCCGCTCGAGCGCGGCGGCCACCGAGTCGAGGCCCGAGCCCTTGCCCAGGACGAGCTGCGGTTCACGCTGCCCCACCAGCTCGGGCCGGTACGGGAACGCCTCGACGAGGTCCTCGCCGACGTTGCGAACCCAGGTCGTGATGATCCCGGACTCCACGTTGAACAGCCGCTCTCCGACAACGGGCCGGTTCGAGGGCTGGGACACCCCGGCCAGCTCCATGACGAGCTTCGAAAGATCGAAGAACCGCTCGGTCTTGATCCCCGTGTCGATCCCGTACATCGTGAGGAGCGCAAGAACCGTCTCCTCCATGGGCGTGTTGCCGGCCCGCTCCCCCGTGCCGGTGACCGTGGTCTGGATCACCTCGACGCCCTCTGCGACGGCGATGAGGGTGTTCGCCACCCCCAGACCGAAGTCCATGTGGAAGTGCGTCTCCAGGGGCACGCCGAGGAGTTCCCGGCTTCGCCGCACGAACAGCCGGACGCCGTGGGGGGACAGGACCCCGAACGTGTCGACCAGACCGACCGCATCGACGTGGCCGTCCTTGGCCACGGTCTCGATCATGCGGAGGTACTCGGTGAGCCCCGCCCGGGTGGCGTCGATGGGAAAGAACGAAACCAGGAGCCCGAGCTCGTGGGCGAGGCTCGTGGCCTCCACGGTCGCGTCGACGGCCCGCTGGACGGGCCACCGGTACGCCTGCTCGATGAGGTGGTGGCTGCAGGGGATCTCCATCACCAAGCCCGCCACACCGCAGTCCGCCGCCCGCCTCACGTCGTCGACCATGCACCGCGAGAAGGCGTAGACCCTCGCGGGCAGCCCCATTCCGGCGATCTCGCGGACCGCGGCCTCGTCCGCCGCGGACACCGCAGGCAGGCCGGCCTCGATCCGGGGGACCCCCGCCTCGGCCAGGGCCTCGGCGATCCGCAGCTTGTCGTCCTTCGTGAAGACCACGCCCGCCTGCTGCTCGCCGTCGCGGAGGGTCACGTCGTGGACCTGCACGGTCTCCGGGAGTGACAGGTCGGCCCGCACCTCGGGGAGGAAGTTCCACGGACTCGTGAACCATCGGTCCGTATGCCAGGGTTCGCCGGTCATCGTGCCCCTCTCGCGGACAGCGCTTATGTATTACACACAATACACAAATCGCGGGCAACGGACGGGTCCCTTGGAGGTAAGCGGTCGGAGCGGACTGACCGCGGTGGGCCACCGCGCCCGGGGAGAGGACGGGAGACCACCGCTCGCTCCGCAGGCCGGGATGCAGTCGATCGGGTGAGTGCCCCAGGGGCGCCCCTGTATATAGTGTGTAATCTAAGGACAATGCGGATCCCACCGGTAACCGCGCGCGACCACCTGGACGACGAGGGGCGGGCCGCCTTCGACCGCATCGTCGAGACTCGTGGCGAGATCCTGCGGCCGTTCCAGACATTCCTGCATTCCCCTGCAGTGGCGAGATCGGTGGCCGAGCTGGGCCACGTGGTCAGGTTCCGGTCACACCTGGGCGACCGGGACCGCGAGCTCGTCACCGTCGCCACCGGACGGGCCCGGGCCTGCCCCTTCATCTGGGAGTCGCACCTCGACGCGGCCCGGCGGGCTGGGCTCCGCGAAGAGTCGATCCAGGCCCTCGTTTCCGGCGGCGAGGGGCTCGAGCGGCGGGAGCGGCTCCTGACGACCTTCGTCTCGGAGCTCTGCGAGACCGG
>DASQQQ010000126.1:0-2857 GCA_035643355.1 Actinomycetota bacterium
CGGCCGCGGCGGTGGCCACCGCCGGGTGGGGGTCCTCCACGAGCGGCCGGAGGCCCCCGGGCACCTCGGACAGGCCGCGGACGGCCAGCAGGCGCACGACCGGGTCCTCGTCCGCGAGCCACCACTCGGGCAAGCCTCCGGCGACCTCGCTCAGCAGGTCGAACGCCAGGCGGCGCAGGCGCACGTCGGGGGACCCAGCGGCCTCGGTGAGCGCACGGACCGCCTGGGCGTCCCCGATCACCCCAGGGCGCTCCGAGGCGAGCTCGAAGACCTGTGGACGGCCGGCGCGGAGCGCGTCCAGCAGCGCGCCGGCGTACGAGCGTCGGATGCCGATGGCCGCGATCGTGGTGAGCACGGCGGCGGCCAGCCCGATCAACGCGAACTGCCGAGGGCTCAGCGCCTGCTGCCCCACCAGGGCGACCACGCCGGCGATCACGGTCCCGGCCTGGGTGGGACCGCCGTTCAGGAAGGCGCGGGTCTGGTCCCGGCGATCCTCGGGCACCACGTTCACCAGCGTCTCCCACCCCGGCGCGGCCACCCCCTGCAGCCACACCCCCGTCACGAACCGCATCCCCACCAGGGCCACGAACCCCGACTCCACCAGCAGGATCCCGAACGCGCCGCCGTACAGAAGGGGCAGCACGATCGTCATGGCCGCCACCCCGAGCCAGGCGAACAGCCGGTTCGCCACGAGCATCGACACCAGGAACGCCACGCCGGTCACCGCGGCCCAGAAGATCCCGAAGAACCCGGCCAGCCGGTCGGCGTCGGGGAACCGATCGGTGGCCACCCGCGCGTAGGGCAGGTACAGGGAGTAGTACAGGACCGAGAAGAGGACCGCCGCCGCGGTCATCCACCGCAGCAGGGCGGACCGACGCACGGACCGGAACCCCCCGACCATCTCCCGCAGCGCCGAGGCTCGTCGGGCTTGGGAGCCCGCGCCGCCGAGGACGATCCGGCACAGCAGGAACGTCCCGGCCAGCCCCGCCGCCCACACCACCGTGAGGTTCGACGTGCCCAGGAGCCCCGCCAGGGGCCGGGTGGCCAGGCCTCCGGCCACCGACCCCACGATGCCGCCGGCGGCGAAGACCGGGAACAGGCGCTTGGCCTGCCTCGTGTCCACCACGGCTCCGGCCGTCCCCCACAGGACCACGCCCTGGGCGAGCACGACGATCGGGACCGTGAGCCATAGAGCCGGGTACACCCAGCGGCCGCCGGACAGCAGGAGCACCCGCTCCGCGAGCACGACCACGGCCAGAGCCAGCGGGGCCAGGACGTAGGTCCGCCGCGGACCGAGCCGGCCCAACAGGCCGGTCAGGCCAAGCATCGCCAGGAAGGTGGTGCCCCCCTGCAGCAGGTACATCAGGGGCAGCTTCCGGGTGCCGATCCGGTCGAAGAACAGCGCCTCGATCCCGCTCTGGCCGATGGCCAGCGAGGCCAGCGCCACGAACGCCAGGCCGATCAGCAGGCCGACCAGCCGGCCTTCGCCCGGCCGGATCCGCAGTGCCCGCGATGCCAGGCCCATCGGCTCCCTCCCAGGGCCGGCTACCCCGTGGCGCCGGCGGGCACCACCAGGACGTCGAGCGGGTAGCCCTTCAACGACACGTGCCGTCGCTCCAGCCCATCGGGCGAGAGCTCTGCCCCGGTGGCCGTCGCGTCGGTGATCAGGACCTCGCCCACGGCGGCCTGGGAGGCCAGATGGGCCGCGAGGTTCACCGGATCCCCCAGCGCGGTGAAGTCGTTGGAGCCCTCGGATCCGACGATGCCCACGAAGGCCGAGCCCGTGTGCACCCCCGCCCCCAGGGGGAGCCAGGGGCCGTCCTCGGAGCCGTGGCCCGTGGCCTCCAGCAGGGCCCGGGCCGCGTCGAGCGCCAGCTCGGCGTGCCGGGGACCGGCCAGGAACGGGACGAAGAGCCCCACCACCTCGTCTCCCACGAACTTCTCGATGATGGCGTCCCGATCGATCAGGATGTCGGTCGAGACCCGGTAGAAGCGGTTCATCAGCTTGGTGAAGTCCATCGTGGACATGCTCCGGGCGAGCTTGCTCGAGCCTCGCACGTCCGCGAAGAGCATCGAGATCTCCACCTCGCCGCCCCGGACCTCCTGGTCGGCCTTCCCGCCGGCGGCCGGACACGCCCTGGCGGCGCCGCGCAGCCCGTGGAAGCAGCGCTTGCAGATCTTGGGGTTCTTCTCCCAGGGCGCGAACCCGTACCGTCCCAGCACCAGCCGGCCCGGGGCGCCGAACGGCGCACCGCAGAGCTTGCAGCGAGGGCCGGAGGGGACCAGCCGGAGCGGGCTCCGATGCTGCAGGTGCGGATGGGTCCCGCCCAGGTAAGCCTGCCACTCTTGCTCGGGCGTCTCGTACCTCGTCATGGCCGAGGGCAGCCTAGCGTCCTCGGCCGGGCTGGTGCCACACCGATCACAGCGACGCCGTGTCGATCACCAGCGTGACCGGGCCGTCGTTCTCGAGCTCCACCCGCATGTGCGCCCCGAACGCCCCCCGCCGCACGGTCGCGCCGCAGGCCTCGAGCGCGCGGGCGAAGGCCTCCACCCGTCCCTCGGCCACCTCGGGCGGCGCCGCCCCCTCCCAGGAGGGTCGTCGCCCCCGACGTAGCTCCCCGTAGAGGGTGAAGTTCGGCACCACCAGGACCTCCCCGCCCACTTCCCGGAGCGAGCGGTCCATCCGGTCCCCGCGGTCGGCGAAGACGCGCAGGTTCACCACCTTCTGCGCTAGGCGGTCGTAGTCCCCGAACCCGTCGTCCCGCCCCACCCCCACCAGCAGCACCAGGCCGCGCCCGATCTCCGCCACGGTTCTCCGGTCCACGCTCACCCGGGCCCAGGAGACCCGCTGCAGGAC
>DASQQQ010000127.1:0-20011 GCA_035643355.1 Actinomycetota bacterium
GTGAGCGTCCCGGCCACCCTCAAGCGCCTGGGTTGCCCGTACTCGCAGTAGCACTCCGCATCCGGAACCCGAAGGCACAGCATCAGGACCTCCTTGCCGTCTCCACGTCCCACTCCCTCAGGTGGTGAGCTCAGGTGGTGAGCTCAGGTGGTGAACTCGGCCAGCCTCCCTCCGACCACCCCTCTCGCCGCGTGTCCGTTCCCCTGGCGGAGCACGGCCGACGCCCCGCCCACGATCCGTCCGTAGGCCGCGATGGTGGCCCGCGCCACCGATCCCCAGCCGAACCGTGTTGCGGCCTCCCGCCGCCCGCCCTCGGCCAGGGTGCGCGCCAGGTCCGGTTGGCTGAGCACACGGATCATCTGAGCGGCCAGCGTGGCTGGGTCTCCGGGTCGGAACAGCAGCCCCGTTCGGCCGGGGCTGATGACCTCAGCCAGACCCCCGGTGTGGGCGGCGATGCAGGGCACCCCGGCGGCCATGGCCTCCACCGCCGCCATCCCGTACGGCTCGTACAGGGATGGCACCACGCACAGATCGGCCGCGGCCCTCACCACGTGCAACTGCTCCTGGGGACAGAACCCCAGAAAGTGCACCCGCTCCGACAACTCCGAGCATCGGACCCGATCGCGGAGGCAGGGCTCGTAGGTGCCGGTGCCGGCGATGAGCAGGCGCACCGGCACCTGAGCGTGCACGGCGGGCAGCGCCTCCAACAGGGTCTGGACGCCCTTCTCGAACTCGAGCCGGCCCACGAACAAGATGAGCCGTTCTTCGGGGCTCCGTCTCGCTCCGTAGCCGTGCACCGGCCTGCGGGGCGCGTGGGGGACCACGGTGCCGTTCGGGATGACGTCCACCTTCAGCGAGGAGGTATCGAACTCGCGCCAGAGCTGCCCCGCCATGAAGCGGGAGCAGGCGATCAAGCGATCGGCTCCTTCGACCAGCCATCGCTCGATCCGATGGATCACCTCGTTCTCCGGCCCGGGGAGGTAGCCCTGGTGACGACCGCGCTCGGTGGCGTGGATGGTGGCCACCAAGGGGCGACGGCACAGCCCGGACAGGCCGATCGCGGCCGGGGCGACCAGCCAGTCGTGCGCATGGATCAGGTCGAACCCCTCCGTCCCGAGCAGATCCACCCCGGGATCCAGCAGGTCCGTGTTGAAGCGCACGACCCACGGGATCAGCCCCGCCGGCTCGGTGGGGGGAAGGGGGGACGGCACCCGGAGCACGTGGACCCCATCCACCCACGCCTCCGTCGGCGCCTCCGGCTGGCCCACGGTCAGCACGTGGATCCGGTGGCCCATGGCCGCCAGGGCCCGAGACAGGCCGGCGACGTGGGTGGAGAGCCCGCCCACGATCCGCGGGGGGAACTCCCAGGTCAGCATCAGAACCCTCAGGCGGCGACCACTCGAACCGTCGACGCTCGGTGACCGGGATCCAACGCGGCCGGCCGTCCTCGATGTCGGCGCTCGACGCGGGCCGATGGGCATCTGGGCGATCAGGGAACGGAGTGTCGCCATACGCCCCACCACCAAGACGTTCGATGGAGAGGAGAGGGGCGTTCACTCGAGATCCCGCCGATGATGGCGGAGCCGCCGAGGACGGGCCCCTCCCGATGCCGCGATGCTCGGTGAGGCCCACCCTCGGTCAGCGAGCGGAGGCGGCGTGATTCGAACACGCGAGGGGCGGTTTAGACCCCTAACCGCTTTCGAGGCGGTCCCGTTCGTCCGCTCCGGCACGCCTCCGCCGGCGAGTCTAGCAATCCCCCGGTCGAGGGCTCGCCGGTCGGGCCCGGGGATGGCAGGATGCCCCCAAGGGCAGGAGGGGCAGCATGGACGAGGTGCGGCTGAGGGCGATCCCGCTGTTCGCGGGGCTGTCACGCAAGGAGCGGGAGCAACTCGCCCGGTGGGCGGACGAGGTGGAGGTCCCCGCCGGGACCCGGCTGGTCGATCAGGGGGCCTTCCCCCACGAGTTCTTCGTGATCTCCGAGGGTCGGGCCGAGGTCACGATAGACGGACGGCCCATCGCCGAGCTGGGCCCGGGCGACTTCTTCGGCGAGATCGCCCTGCTCGAGGGCCAGCGGCGGACGGCCACCGTCACCAGTTCGACCCCGCTCTCGGCCGTGGTCATGCACTCGCGGGACTTCGGGTCGATGGAGCGGTCGCTGCCCGACGTTGCCGCCAGGATCCGGCAAGAGATGACCCGCCGGATCGGCCGAGACTGACCGGCTCAGCGGCGATCCCGGAAGAAGGCCCGGAGCAGGTCGCCGCAGGCCTCGCCCAGGACCCCGGCCTTCACCGCCACCTCGTGGTTCAGCCGGGGATCGCGCACCAGATCGCCGAGCGATCCCGCGAAGCCGGCCCTGGGGTCCGGGGCGCCGAACACCAGCCGGCGCACCCGAGCCAGCACCAAGGCCCCCGCGCACATCGCGCACGGCTCGAGGGTCACGTACATCGTGCAGCCCTCCAGGCGCCAGGTCCCGAGCACCTCGCTGGCCTGGCGGAGGGCCAGGACCTCCGCGTGAGCGGTGGGGTCGTTCCGGTGCTCGCGCTGGTTGCCGGCTCGGCCCAGGACCTCGTCCTCCCTGGCCACCACCGCCCCCACGGGGACGTCGCCCCACCCGTTCGCCAGCTCGGCCTCGGACAGGGCCAGGCGCATCATCGCCTCGTCGCCCGCCCGCATCAGTACCGTCCGATCTCACGCAGGCGATCGTCGGAGATCCCGAAGAAGTGCGCGATCTCGTGCGCCACGGTGTGCGCGACGATCCGCCGAAGGTCGTCCTCGTCCCGGGCGGTCCGCTCGATGGTGGATCGATACAGGGTGATCGTGTCCGGCAGCACGCCCGCGTAGCCCCCGTCCCGCTGGACCAAGGGGATCCCGTGGTAACGGCCCAGCAGGTTCGGCTCGCCGGTGGGCGGCCGATCCTCCACCAGGATCTCCACGTTCTCCAGGCGCTCCAGGATCCATGCCGGGAGCGAGTCGACCGCCTCGGCCACCAGCTCCTCGAACCGCGCTCGTCCCGCCATCCACCGTCAGCGTAGCTCCCGGCCCTCCGCCCGGCCGCGTAGGCTGCGGCCAGGATGCCGGCGCCGGACCAGCTGGACCTGTGGCAGTGGATCGGGGTCTTCGGCCTCAGCGCAGCGGTGCTGGTGGTGGCCGGGACCTCGCTGGCGAAGTGGGGCGACGAGATCGCCACCCGCACCGGCCTGTCTGGGCTGTTGATCGGCTCGCTGCTGGCCGCCACGGCCACCTCGTTGCCCGAGCTGGTGATCGGTGTGAGCGCCTCGGTGAGCGGAGCGCCCGCGTTGGCCGTCTCGGACATGTTCGGCAGCAACATGGCGAACATGGCGATCCTGGCCGTGGTCGACCTGATGGGCCGCCACCGCGTATGGCCGGTGGTCGAGCTCGGTCACGCCCGGGTGGCCTCGATCGCCATCGCCCTCACCGCGTTCGCGGCCTTGGGCGTGATCGCCCGGCCGGACCTGACGGTGGCCGGCTGGGTGGGGGCCGACACGCTGTTCATCGGCGTCGCCTACGTCTCCACCGTGGCCTGGATGCGTCGCTCGCGCGTGTCGCGCGTGGCCTCCCTGCCGGGCGAGGGGGAGCTGCCGGTGCCCACAGGGTGGAGCGAGCCGGGCCGCCGGGGCGACGTGGCACCGGCGGCCCTCCGGTTCGGGGCGGCGGCGGCGCTCATCCTGGCGAGCGCCCCGTTCGTCACCCGCTCCGCGGAGGGCATCGCGGTGACCGGTGGGTTGTCGGAGAGCTTCGTCGGCACGGCGATGCTGGCCGTCGCCAGCTCTCTGCCGGAGCTGGTGGCCTCCCTGGCCGCCGTCCGGATCGGGGCTCACGACCTGGCCGTGGGCAACCTCTTCGGCAGCAACGCGATGAACATGGCCATGCTGTTGATCTTCGACCTGGTCTACCCGAAGGGACCGATCCTTGCCGCCGTGGGAGGCCCGGGCGAGGCCACGGCCGCGGTCGCCTCCATCGCCCTCATGGGCCTCACGTTGGCGGCGATCGTTCATGGGGAGGAGACGCGGATCCGGCGGCTGGAGCCGGACGCGGTGGTGGTGCTGCTCGCCTACCTGGCCGCGATGTGGGCCGTCTGGGCGGCTTCGGTGTGAGGTCCTCGCCCTTCCGGGGCCGGTCAGACCGGCTCGTGCCGCCCGCGGGGCAGGACCAGGTACCGGACCCCCAGGGAGATCGCCAGCCCCACGAAGCTCGCCAGGCCGAGCAGCACGCCCCACTCGACCCACGTGGGCACGTAGATCTGGTCGGGTCGGAACGGCTGCCCCGGCCGGCCGCCGGGGATCCCGGGCGCCAGACCCACCAGGGGCTCGAAGAGGGCCGACAGCAGGATGTTCACGCGCTTGAAGAACACGCCGATGAGCGCGAGCGAGGCGCCGGTCACGAGCCACGGGCGGCTGGCCCGCAGCCGCGGGACGGCGAAGATCACGAACGGGACCATCGCGCCGAGCGCAACCTCGCTCCAGAACACCCACGCCAGCCGGCCGAACAGCAGGACGCGCAGCTGCTCCACGTGGTCGGGGACCCGGGAGGTGATCGTGGTGAGGACCTCGGCGAACAGCAGGAAGACGTCGGCCCCGATGAACCAGACCATCAGCCGGCCCAGATCCGGGAACACGCGGTCGGGCGGGGCGAAGGCGGTGGTCCGTTGCGCGATGTGCGCCGCAAGGATCACGAGCGCGGTGCCCGAGACCAAGGCCGAGGAGATGAACAGGGGAGCCATCAGCGCCGTGTTCCAGAAGGGCCGCGCCACGACCAGGCCGAAGATCCAGGCGGTCACCGAATGGACCAGGACGGCGGCCGGGAGCGCGATGAAAGCCACCAACCGGAGAGCTCCGGGCCTCGGCTCGGGGCGGGTCATGATCCACAGGTCCGCCACGGCGATCGCCAGGTAGGTGGTGATGATCGCCACGTCCCAGACGAGGGGCGACGTGAAGTTCGGCTGCAGGAGCATCTTCCACACCAGCTGCGGACGCCCCAGGTCCGGCAGGATCGAGATCGCGGCGGCGGCGATCGCCGTGGCCGAGACCACGATGGCCAGCCGGCCCAGCGGCTCGAACCGCTTGCTGCGCACGAGCTCCGAGCCGGCCACCACGATGAGCCCCCCGGCCGAGATCCCGACCAGGAACATGAACGAGATGATGTACATGCCCCAGGAGACGGTGTTCGACATGCCGGTCACGGTCAGCCCGTTCGCCCACTGGTAGGCGAAGCACCCCAGGCCCACGGCCAGACCGGCCACGAGCAGCGCGTACCAGGCCCGGGCGCGACGGGCGGCCGCCGAGATCGGCGCCACGTGCGCGATCGCGCTCACAGGGATCGCCTCCGTCGCTGCTCCAGGTAGAAGACCTTGGGCTGGGTGCCCTTGTCCTCGAGCAGCCTGGTTCCTCTGCGGTCCTCGATCGTCCGCACCAGCTGCCCGTCAGGATCGTTGAGATCCCCGAAGATCCGGGCCCGGGCGGGGCACGACCACACGCACGAGGGGACCTGGCCTTCCTCGAGCCGGTGGATGCAGAAGGTGCACTTCTCCACGCTGCCCACCGGCCTGGCCTGGACCATGCCCGTATCGAAGTCCGTCGCCCGGTCCGGCGTGCCCCAGTTGAAGACGCGGACCCCGTACGGGCAGGCCGCCATGCAGTACCGGCAGCCGATGCAATCGGCCTGGTTGACCAGGACCGTCCCTCGGTCGTCCACGTACGTGGCCGAGGTCGGGCAGACCTTCTCGCACGGGGGGTCGCCGCAGTGCTGGCAGGCCAGCGGAACCCAGTGCATCGACAGGTCGCCGTGCTCGTCCACCTCGGGCGTGTCCAGGTCGCCGCCCGCGGTGAGGATCCGGTTCCACCACATGCCGAGCGGGACGTCGTTCTCGGACTTGCAGATCACCGCGCACGACCAGCACCCGATGCACCGCTCGGTGTCCACCGCCATCCCCCACCGGGGCTCGGCGCTGTGCGCCCCCACCTCACCGTAGCGCCGGGAGGCCTCGGGCAGGGCCTCCACCGGTGAGAGCTTCGGACCGGTCGCGGGCTCAGGCACGTCGCACCTCGCAGCGGCAGTCCTTCCACCCGGTCGAGGGCGCCCAGATGTTCGCCACCGAGTAGATCTCGTGGATCGGGTTCACCGCCGAAGAGGTGAGCTCGTTCACGCCCTTGCCGGCCAGGTAGTACCGGGCCCACCACCCCTCGGGCAGCGAGATCACGCCGGGGCGGGCGGCCCGGCTCACGTGGGCCCGGGCCCGCAGGCTGCCGCGGGTGTTGAACACCTCGATCGGGTCGTTCTCGGCGATGCCGCGCCCGGCGGCGTCGTCCGGATGCATCAGCACACCCGGCTCGCCGCCGTGGATCTCGGCCAGCCAGGGGTTGTCCGAATAGGTGGAGTGGATCCGCCATTTCGAGTGCGGCGAAAGCAGCCGGAGCGGGTAGGTGGCCGGATCATGGACCCCGTCGTCGTACGGGTCCTTGTAGGTGACCACGTGCTCGCCGAGCTCCAGGAACCGATCCTCTTCCTTGTAGAGCTCGATCCGGCGGGTAGGCAGGAAGGCCGCCGTGACCTCCAGCGGCACCGGCAGCGACTGCGGCGGGAACGGCACCAGGTCCTCGATCTGCTCGCGGAAGGCGATGTCCGGGTCCGGCACGTTCAGCCGGACGGGGCCCTGCTCGAGCTGCTCGCGGGTGATGCCCTCGGTGGAGCTCCCGCCGGCCAGGATCATGTCGATCGCGTCGTCCTCGGTCAGGCCGCGGAAGTAGCGAGCCCACCTCTGGCGGTCGATGCGCTTCACCAGCTCGCTCCAGATCCAGGTCTCCGAGCGCGACTCGCCGAGCGGCTCGATGGCCGGTTGCTGGACCTGGATGAACGGGTGGAGCGGGCTGACCACGAGGTCCTTCTTCTCGTACCAGGTCGTGGCCGGCAGCACGACGTCCGCGTACGCCGCGGTGTCGGTCATCTGCGGGTCGACCACCACGACCAGCTCCAGCTCCTCCAGCCGCCCCAGCAGCTGGTTCACGTCCGGCGACTGGAGGAAGAAGTTCGAGAACGTCACGAACAGCCCTTTGAAGCCGTTCCGTGGGTACGGGGTGTTGGGGTTCATGGTCTCGGTCTTGCCCCGGACCAGGTAGATCGTGGGGATCACGGGCGGATGGAGATCGTCTGGGAACCACCACGGCGCGACGTTGCCCCGGACCTTGTACTGGCCGACGTAGACGCTGAACCCGCCGCCCGAACGTCCGACGTTGCCCGTCACCACCGACAGCAGCGCGTAGGCGCGCCCGGTGAGGTCGCCGTGGTACCAGTGGTTCGCGCCGCCTCCCATCAGGATCGCCGCCGGGGCCTCGGTGGCGAACGCCCGGGCGATCTTCGCGATCAGCTCTGCCGGGACGCCGCTCACCCGCGAGGCGCGCTCGGGCGTCCAGGTCGACACCTCGGCGGCGACGAGCGCCCACCCCGGGGTCACCTCGACGGTACGGCCGTCGGCCATCCGCACCCGGAACGTGCCTTCCAGGGCCGGATCGACCCCTCGGGGCATCCCCAGCCGATCGGTGCCCACCGTGGCCAGCATCTGGCGGTGCCGATCCCAGACCAGGAAGCGATCGGTCGCCCCGCCCTTCGCCAGATCGGCCTCGCGGAGGCGCTTGCCCGTGTCCGACCGGACCAGGAGGGGCGCATCGGTGTACGTGATCAGGAACCGCCGGTCCTCCAGGCCCTCGGCCAGGACCTGGTTGACCAGACCGAGGGCGAACGCGGCGTCGGTGCCCGGGACGAGCTGGACCCAGGTGTCGGCCTTCGACGCCGTGGGCGAGAAGACCGGGTCCACCACCACCAGTCGGGCCCCTTTCTCCACGGCGTCGAAGATGAAGTGAGCGTCGGGGATCCGGGTCTCGAGCGGGTTCGCCCCCACCACGAGGAGGAACCTCGCGTTCGCCCAGTCCTTGGCCTCGTGGTCGGCGTTCTGGACCCCGAAGGTGATGGGCATGGCCATCGGCAGGTCGCCGTTGTAGTCGAAGCTCGTGCCGTGGCTCATGCCGAGCACACCCGCCGCCCGGTAGTTGACCCCCTTCTGCACGAAGCCGGTTCCGGCGACCTGACCGAAGACGTGGATCGAGTCGTAGCCGTAGGCCTCCCCGATCCGCTTGAGCTCCGCGGCCACGTGGTCGAGCGCTTCCCCCCACGTCGCCCTGCGGAAGCGTCCCGATCCACGCTCGCCGGTCCGGATCAGCGGGGTCATCACGCGATCCGGCCCGTAGATCTGGTTGTGGAACGAGAGCCCCTTCATGCAGCCGCGCGGGTTGTAGGCCTCGTCCGGATAGTCCGCGGCCTGCTGGATCTTCACGATCTTCCCGTCCCGCACGAAGGCCAGCTGGCCGCACGCGCCGGTGCAGTTCGGTGAGCAGGTGGTGCGCACTACCCTGTCCACCAGCAGCGATGCGGGCGGCTCGGCGCCGATACCGCTTCGGCCCACCGCGATCGCCCCACCCAGGGCCGCCGCGCCGGCGGCCGCCCCCATCCCACCCAGGAACGCGCGCCGGGTGACGCTCACCGCACGATCACCCTCGGGGCGTCGGGGCAGGAGGGGTCGAGCATGGCGTGAGCGGTTGCGCCGCACTGCGCGCAGCGGGTGGTGCTGCTCCCGCGCGCCGAAGGGCGCGATGCGAACGCCGTCGCGGCGAGCGCACCCAGGGCGCGGGCCCCGACGGCGGCGGCCGGCACCGCCAGCAGCCCCATCAGGAACCTCCGCCTCGACGCTCGGTCCGCCATCGCATCCCCTCCCGCCGGCACTGCGTCGCTAGGATGGCGATAGTCCCCCTGGGCCCGATGGACATGAGACCCATGGCCCTACCCCCGAGGGACCCGAAGCCCTGTCCCACGTCTCGGCAGATGGCGGGACGTCGCCGATGCGTGGGAGCGAACGGGCCTGGGCTACGAACGCTTCAAGGCGAGGGCCGAGATCGCCTCGAGGACCGCGCGGTGGGCGAGCATCGCGGTGACCTCGCTCTGATCGTAGGGAGGGGAGACCTCCACCACATCCATCCCGACCAGGTCCACACGGCCCACGATCTGGCGGATGGCCCGCAGCAGCTCCCGGGGCAGGATCCCACCGGGCTCGGGGGTCCCGGTGCCGGGGGCGGTTCCCGGATCGACCACGTCGATGTCCACGGACACATAGATGCACTCGGGACCATCCAGGGCCTCGACGATCGCGTCGGCGATCACCGCCTCCGCTCCGCGCTCCTCGATCTCGACCATCGTGTGCCAGCGCAGCTGGTGCTCGCGCATCCAGTCGAAGGTGTCCTTCTCGGGCCAGTAGCCGCGAAGGCCGATCTGGACGAAGTTCCGGCCGTGCACCCAGCCCTCCTCGATCAGCCGCCGCATCGGCGTGCCGTGCGAGACCAGCGAGCCCCACACGTCGTTGCCGGTGTCCGCGTGGGCATCGAAGTGCACGATCCCCACCGATCGCGGGTGCACGTGTCGGGCCACCGCGGCGGCGCTCGGGTAGGTGATGGAGTGGTCACCGCCCAGCACGATGGGCACGGCTCCGGTGCCGGCCACCCGGAAGACCTTCTCGTGGATCACGCGAAGCCCCCGGGCCAGCCGGGAGGGCACCACCGGGGCATCCCCGGCGTCCACCACGGTCAGCGCGCGGAACGGCTCCACCTCGAGCTGGATCGACCAGGCATCGGTCGTCCCCCAGTGGTAGGGCGCCTCGCGGATCGCACGGGGCCCGAACCGCGCTCCGGGCCGGGCGGACGTTCCGTCGTCCAAGGGGGCACCGACGATGGCCACATCGGCGCCCGCCGCGCGGATCTCATCCTCGGTCGTGGCCCAGGGCAGCTTGTGGAAGGACCCCCGCCAGCCCGTGTGGTACGGCAGGTCGTCCCAGGCGAACTCATCGAACTCGTCCTCGGAACGAAGCTCGCTGCGCTGCAGGCGGAAGTCGCGGTCGGCCACGGTCGCTCCTCGTTCGGGATGGGCAGCCTGCACGCTACCCCCGCCCCCAACGGGCCACAACCGCCGGGAGCTCGCTCGTGATCAGCAGATCCGGGGGAGCTGGTCGCCGGCCAGCATGAGGAGCGGTCGGGTGACGCCCAGCCCCGTCCTCAGCCGGACCCTGGATGGGCCCACACCCACCTCCCCGACGACCGATGCGTGGGTGCCCAGCGGATCCGAGCGTGCCGCCGCCAGGGCAGCCTCGGCGGCCTTCGGCGCCACGACCGCGACCGCCACGCCCTCATTGGCGACGTAGAGGGGGTCGAGCCCGAGCATCTCGCACGCGGCACGCACCGGTGGCAGGACCGGCACGTCGCCCTCCACGACCGTGATCGAGACCTGCGAGGCTTCGGCCAGCTCGTTCAGCACGCTGGCCAGGCCGCCGCGGGTGGCATCCCGCAAGCAGCGCACCTCGCCCGCGGCCAGCATCGCTCGCACGAGCCCCGTCAGCGGGGCCGTGTCCGAGGTCAGCTCGGCCTCGAACTCGATCCCGGCCCGCTGCGACATCACCGCCACGCCGTGCGAGCCCACCGGCCCGGTGACGATCACCACATCACCCGGCCGGGCGCGCTCGGGCCCCACCTCCACCCCGTCGGGCACGACGCCGATGCCCGTGGTGGTGACGAACAATCCGTCGGCGCTCCCCCGCTCGACCACCTTCGTGTCCCCGGTCACGAGCGCCACATCCGCGCGCCGGCAGGCCTCGGCCATGGAAGCGACGATCGCCCCGAGCTCGTCCATCGGCAGCCCCTCCTCCAGGATCAGGGCCGCGGACAGGTACAGGGGCGTGGCCCCCATCATCGCCAGGTCGTTCACCGTGCCGTTCACGGCGAGCGCGCCGATGTCCGAGCCCGGGAAGAACTTGGGCGTGACCACGAAGCCATCGGTGGTGAACGCGAGACGGGTGCCGTTCACCTCCACCACGGCCGCATCGCCGAGCCGCGAGAGCTCGGAACCATCCGAGCCCGCGAACAGCGGCACGAACAGGTCCCGGATCAGCTCGGCGGTGAGCCTGCCACCGCTTCCGTGGCCGAGGAGCACCGCGTCGCCCGGAGGCAGTGGCACGGGGCACCGCATCGCGAACCCCCGCGCGCGATCTCTCACGGCGTCATCGCCCCCTCGCGCTCCCGTCCCGCTAGGTAGTACGCGGCGCAGGCGCCCTCGCTGGATACCATCGGCGCGCCGAGCGGGTGCTCCGGGGTGCACTCGGCACCGAACGCCGGGCAGTGCGACGGCTTCGCGCGCCCCCGGAGCACCTCGCCGGCGATGCAGACCTCCGATTCGGAGGCCGCACGTCCCTGCCGCGGGAACCGCAGCTCGGCGTCGTAGGAGCGGTAGGGCTCGCGGAGCCGGAGCCCGCTCCGCTCGATCACGCCGATCCCGCGCCAGGCCCGGTCGCAGGTCTCGAACACCTCATCCACCACGGCCATGGCGGCCGCGTTCCCGTCGCGCTCGACCGCTCGCACGTACTGGTTCTCCACCTCCGAGCGACCGGCCTCCAGCTGGCGGACCACCATGAGGATGCCCTCGAGCAGGTCTACCGGCTCGAACCCGGTCACCACGATCGGCACGCGGAAGTCGCGGGCCAGCGGCTCGTACTCTCGCCAGCCCTGCACCGCGCACACGTGGCCCGGCGCCAGGAACGCCTGCACCCGGTTGCCGGGCGAGACCAGGATCGCGGTGATGGCCGGCGGCACCAGCACGTGGGCCACCAGCAGCCCGAAGTTGTCCACGCCGAGCTGCTTGGCCTGCTTGACGGCCATCGCGTTCGCCGGCGCCGTGGTCTCGAATCCCACGGCGAAGAACACCACGGTCTTCTCCCGGTTCCGGCGGGCGATCTCGACCGCGTCCAGTGGCGAGTACACCACCCGCACGTCGCCACCGGCGGCCCGGGCCATGAACAGGTCCTCGCTCGAACCCGGCACCCGGAGCATGTCCCCGAACGAGCAGAGGATCGCGTCCGGCCGCTCGGCGATCTCGATGGCCTGGTCGATCAGCGCCAGCGGGGTCACGCAGACCGGGCAGCCGGGGCCGTGCACCAGCTCGATCTGCGGCGGGAGCACCTGGTCGATCCCCTGCCGGATCAGCGTGTGGGTCTGGCCGCCGCACACCTCCATCAACGTCCAGGGACGGGTCACGGTCCGGCCGATCTGCTCGAGCAGGGCCCGGGCGATCCGGTCGTCGCGGTACTCGTCGATGAACCTCATCGCGGCTCGGGCCTCCCCCCCAAGGCGTCGGGCACGTCCTCGGGCCGGACGCCCTCGGGGTCCTGGGGCAGATCGATGCCCTCCAGGTTGCCCATCTCCGCCAGCAGCTCGTAGGCGCGCGCCGCCTCCTCCTCGTCCACCACCGAGATGGCGAACCCCACGTGGATCACCACGAAGCCGCCGAGCTCGACCTCGGGCGCGTACTCCAGGCAGGCCTTGCGCCGGATCCCCCCGAAGTCCACGGTGCCCATGCGGATGCCGTCCTCCTCGAAGACCTCCACTACCTTGCCCGGGACGCCGAGACACATCAGTCCTCACCTCCCATGCGAGCCGCGGCCACCAGCACCTGACCGAGGGCGATCCCGCCGTCCCCCGGCGGCACCTCACGGGGGACGAACACCTCGAAGCCGTCGGCCTCCAGCCGTCCCACCACGTCCGAGAGCAGGAGGTCGTTCCCGAACACGCCACCGGACAGGGCGACGCGCGACAGGCCCCTACCGGCCCGGATCTCGCCGCACACCCGATCGATCCCGGTCGCCATCGTGGCGTGGAAGACGGAAGCCACCTCGGCGGCGCTCCGACCGGCCCGCAGGTCGGCCACCACCCCCCGAACGATGGGCCGGGTGTCGAGCACCAGCCGTCCCTCCACCCGCTGCACCGCCACCGGGTAGCTGCGCTCGGCGGGACCAGACGCGATCTGCTCGAGCAGCATGGCGGGCTGTCCCTCGTAGGTCGCCGACCGGCAGACACCGGCCAGGCACGACACGGCATCGAACAAGCGGCCGGCGGAGCTGGTGAGGGGCGCGTTCGGTCCCGAGCGCACCTGGGCGAGGACCACGTTCAGGCCCCGGTCCCGCTCGGCGGTCTCCCCGAGCAGGGGGAGGCCCTCATCGAGCGCCGCGGCATCGGCCAGGTGGGCCGCGGCCATGCGCCACGGGCTGCGCACGGCCGCGTCCCCTCCCGGCTGGGGGACGGGGCGCAGGTGCCCCGCGCGCTCCGCGCGAGCGGCATCACAGACCAGGAACTCCCCGCCCCACACGGTCCCGTCCTCGCCCAGCCCGAACCCGTCGAAGGCCACGCCGATCACCGTTCCGCTCAGACCGTGCTCGGCCATCACCGCGGCCACGTGGGCGTGATGGTGCTGCACGGCCACCCGAGGCAGGCCCGTCTCCACGGCGAACCGGGTGGACGCGAAGTCGGGGTGGAGGTCGTGGGCCACGACCTGGGGCTCGATCCCGAACACCTCGCGGTAGCGAGCCAACGCGTCCCCGTACGCCGCCATCGCCTCCTCGGTGTCCAGGTCCCCGACGTGCTGCGACAGGAAGGCCCGGCGCCCGGAGGCCAGGCAGAACGCGCCGTGCAGGAGCGCCCCGGTACCGAGGATCGGCGCCGGCACCTCCAGGGGCAGCTCGAGCGGCTCGGGCGCGTAGCTGCGGGCTCGCCGCAGGACCGCGGGCGCCCCCCGCCAGACCCGGGTCACCGAGTCGTCGTAGCGGCTCACGATGTCGCGATCGTGGACCAAGAAGGCGTCGGCCACGCCGTTCAGGTCGTGCAGGGTCCGCTCGTTCGTGATGCAGATCGGCTCGTCGCTGCGGTTCCCGCTGGTCATGACCAGCGGACGTCCAACCTCGCGGAGCAGCAGGTGGTGGAGCGGCGTGGAGGGCAGCATGGCCCCCTGGCGGTGGTGCCCGGGGGCCACCGAGGGAGCCAAGACTCCCACGTCGCGGACCAGCACGATGGGGGCCTTCGGCGAGCGGAGCAGCTCGAGCTCGTCGGCCGAGGGGGAGAAGACCTCGAGCGCGCGATCCACGTCCGCCACCATGACCGCGAAGGGCTTGTCGGGACGGGCCTTACGCCGGCGGAGCTCGGTCACCGTTCGCTCGTCGGTGGCGTCGCAGGCCAGGTGGAACCCTCCCAGGCCCTTCAGCGCCACGATCCGACCCGCGCGCAACAGGGCGGCCCCCCCCGCCACGGGATCCCCGTCCAGGCGGCGACCGGCGCCGTCCAGGAGCTCCAGGGTGGGTCCGCACGAGGAGCAGGCCACGGGCTCGGCGTGGAAGCGCCGGTCCCCCGGGTCCCGGTACTCACGGCCGCACACCTCGCACAGCGGGAAGGCGCGCATGCTCGTGCGCTCCCGGTCGTAAGGCAGCGACTCGATGATCGTGAACCGCGGACCGCAATCGGTGCAGTTGATGAAGGGGTAGCGGTACCGGCGGTCGTCGGGATCCAGGAGCTCGGCCAGGCATGCCGAACAGGTGGCCACATCCGGCGAGACCAGGCGGTCCGACCCCTCGCCGTCTCGGCTCTCCTCCACCGTGAACGCATCGATCTTGAGCACGGCGGCCGGGGTCCACCGCACGTCCTCCACCCGAGCCAGGGGCGGCGCTTCCTTCGCGATCGCGCGCGCCAGGTCGTCCAATGCCTGGATGGATCCCTCCGCATGGATCTGCACCACGCCGCTGACGTTGCGGACCCATCCGGACAGCCCCAGGCGCGAGGCCAGGCGCCACACGAACGGCCGGAAGCCCACGCCCTGGACGACCCCGCGGACCTCGAACCGTCGGGCCGAGGTGGTGGGGGTGAGCGCCGTTCGCGTTCGGCCGGTGTCGATCACGGATCCCATCGCACTGCCCACCGACATCGTCCGCGATCGGCGAGGGGGCGCCCCGGGTCCACCGGCCCTATGTCGGCAGGGGCATCGGTCCCCCTGCCATCCAGCTCCGCAGGACCCCGAGCGCCGCCTGCACCATCTCCGGGATCGCGTCACGGACGGGTCGGGACAGCGCGGTGAAGGGCGCCGTTGCCCCCGGCTGGATCGCCAGCACGATCGCCTCCTCGGGCGCGTCGGAGGTCTGCCCCACCGCGGCGAACAGATCGGCCACCCCGAACGCGCTGATGACCTTGGACCCGCACGGGGACAGCGAGTTCGTCTCGAACGCCGCGATCGAGCCCGGGCGGCGGCCCACGTCGATCGCGTCCAGCACCAACACGTGGGAGACCCCCTCGAGCTCCGCCAGGGTCTCCGGACTGATCCTGCCGGGGGCGATGACCTCGATGCCCACGGGAGCCACGTCCCGGAGCCGCTCCGCGGCGACCACGCCCGCCCCCTCGTCGCCCCTGCGGGTGTCGCCGGCGCCGATCACGAGGATGCGAGCCACCCCCTCACCCCCCGCCCGACCGCGCTCCCCTCGACCCCTCGCCTCCCGCCGGGGGCTCCCCCCCGCCATCCGGCGAACGCACGACGGTCCTCACCTCGAGCCCCGCACCGGCCTCCGGCTCGGACAGCGCGCCGCACGAAGGGCAGACGAGCCAGTGACCCGCGAGATCGTCCCCGGTCGCCTCCCATCGGTGCCCGCACGCGGAGCACGTGGTCTCCTCGGTCGACCCCTCGACCAGCAGCCGGGAACCCTCGAGCGCCGTGCCCGGGGTCAGCATCTCGAACGCCTGGACCAACGCTTCAGGCGAGAACGCCACGCCCGCGCGGATCCGGACCTCGGCGACGGCGCCGTCGTCCCGGGCGAGCTCGTCCGTCAGGCGCTCGACGAGGACGTGGACGGCGTGGTAGTCGTGCACGCTGCTCCTCCTGACGCCGACGGATCCGGCAACGCCCAGCCCTCGACCAGATCCACCACACGATCGACCATCCCGGCGACGGCCTCCGCCACGGACCGGCTCATGGCGCCGCCGATCGTGAAGGGATCCTCCACCTCCACGGCCAGGACCCGCGTGGTCGTCGGGAAGGTCAACCCCAGCCGTCGCGCCACGGCGGCGAGCTCCGGCACACCGGCCTGATGCGTGCTCGGGGCCACGACCCGGCCGACCTGGACCATGCCCATCTCGCTGACGGTACCCGGGGCGGTGCGGCCGGTCAGGATCGCATCCACGACCACCGCCCGATCGTAGCCGGCGAGGATCTCGATCAGCGCCATCCCGGAGGCCGAGCTCTCCACCACGTCGGCCCGGCCCTGGAGGCGCTCCCGCACGGCGCGGGCCACGAGCAGACCCACGGCGTCGTCGGCCGCCAGCTCGTTGCCCAGCCCGAGCACGAGCGTGCGCATGCTCAGTCCCGCCGGATCTCCCGCACGAGGCGGCCGCGCCGGTCCCTGATCTCCAGGATGAGGGGCATCTCTCCCGGCAGGGCATGGGTGGCGCACCCGAAGCACGGGTCGTAGGCCCGGAAGGCCATCTCGACCTCGTTCAGGAGCCCCTCGTCCACCTCCGGACCGTGGATCAGCGCCTTCGCGGCCTTGTCCACGGACAGCGCGATCCGAGCCGCGTTGCTCTGGGTGGCCACGATCAGGTTGGCCTGCGTGATCAGCCCCCGCTCGTCCGTGCGGTAGTGGTGGATCAGCGTGCCCCGGGGGGCCTCCACGACGCCGATGCCCTCGTCGGGGGTCTCGGTCGGGATGGTCCGGACCTCGGGGTCGGTGATCTCGGGGTCGGCGGCCAGCTCGCCCATCCGCTCGGCGGCGTTGATGAGCTCCACGATGCGGGCCCAGTGCGTGGCCAGGGTGTGGTGCACGGGCCTGCCCCCGAGCGTGGAGAAGAGCTCCTCGTAGGCCTCCTGTGCCATCGGCGTGGACATCCCCTCCGCCGCGTTCAGCCGCGCGAGCGGGGCCACCGCGAACACCCCGCTGCCCGGCCCATCCGCGAAGCCCTTCCATCCCACGTCCTTCAGGTACGAGAACTTGATGTAGCTCCAGGGCTCGACGTGCTCGGCGACGTGCTCGAGGTAGTCCTTGGCGTCGAAGGACAGGAACTCCTTGCCCTCCGGGTCCACCACGCGCAGGTGCCCGTCGTAGAAGTTCACGCGGTTCTGCCCGTCCACCAGACCCATGTAGTAGGTACGGTGCGTGTACGCGTCCGAGGTCACCAGGTCCACGTAGGCGGCGTTGGACAGGACCACGTCGCGGAAGAGCTGGAGGGCGAGCTTGCCGAGCTCGACCGCGTGGGCCGCGCCCGTCACGAACCGGTCCCGGAGGTCCCCGGAGATGGGCTTGGAGATGCCGCCGGGCAGCCCGAAGACCGGGTGGATCGCCTTGCCGGCCGCCTCGGTCATGAGGCCCCGGATCTCCTTGCGGGCGGCGATCACCTGCTTGCCGATCTCCAGCCCGACCGTGCCGATCACCCCGAGGATGTTCCGCTCGGCCTTCGGGGCGGTGGGCCCGACCACGAAGTCGGGTCCGCCCAGGTAGAAGAAGTGCAGGGCGTGGTCCTCGATCATGAAGGCGTCGTAGACCATCTCGCGGACCTTCACGGCCGCCGGGGGTGGCTGCACGTGGTACAGGTCGTCCAGGGTCTTCGTTCCGGCCATGTGGTGAGCCATCGGACAGACCCCGCAGATGCGGGAGGTGATCTGCGGCATGTCCTCCGCCCGACGGCCCTGCGCGAAGGCCTCGAACCCCCGGAGCTCCGGGATCTGCAGGTAGGCCCGGTCGACCGCTCCGTCGTCGTTCAGGAAGATGTGGATCCGCCCGTGTCCCTCCAGACGGGTGATCGGATCGATCAGGATCTCCGTCACGACGTCACCTCCTGTGGCTCGGGGCTGCGATCGACCCGTCGGTGCAGCAGGGACGCCGGCAGCGAGTACCGGTAGAAGGTCCCCACCGGATCGACGATCTGCTCCGCGCTGGCGGCGACGTCCTCGCGCTCCCGGCTCGGCATCAGCGAGGCGATGGCCGATAGGGCCTTCGCCCCGTGGTCGATCACCCGGCTGGTGGGTCCCATGCACCCGGTGCAGGGCATGTTCGCGGCCACGCACACGGCTCCGCATCCCGAGCGCGTTGCGGGCCCCAGGCACAGCAGGCCCTGGGCCAGCAGACAGGTCTTCGGATCGGCCACGATCTCGTACGGCCGGTGGAACCGCTCGACCTTCAGGTCCTCCGGCTTGGTGTCGGCCCGCGGGCACTCGGCGCACAGCGCCACGTCGGGCGCCAGCACCGTCCCCTTCTCGGGGAGCCGACCCTCCACCAGGGCCATGACCGCCTGGACGATGAGATCGGCCGGCGGCGGGCACCCCGGCAGGTAGTAGTCGACGTCGATCACCTGGTCCAGCGTCCGAACGTCCGGATCGAAGCGCGGGAGCCGGAGGATGCCCTCGGGCACCTCGACCTCTTCCCGCGGCTCCGCCCCGTCCCCGTCGGTGCTGGGGGACCCGTGGTAGACGTAGCCGAGGAGGGACTCCCGGGTCACCAGGTTGGCCAGGCCGGGGATGCCCCCTAGCCACGCGCACGCCCCGAAGGCCACGACCGCACCGGACTTGCGCCGCAACAGCTCCACCATCTCCCGCTGCTCCGACGTGCGGATCGCGCCGTTGATGAACGAGGCCGCGAGCTCCCCATCCGCCAGGGCCTCGACATCCGAGGCCTTGAAGTCCAGGGCCACGGGCCAGAACACGATGTCCACCGCGTCGACGACGTCGAGGACCACCTCGTTCAGGTCGACCACGGCCTCCTCGCATCCACCGCACGAGGCGCACCAGTAGAAGGCGACCTTCGGCTTGCTCATGGCCTCACCTGTCCCACCAGCTCCATCCCTTCCGCGGCGGACTCCCCCGGCTGCACACGCGGCGGCGTGCTCAAGCGGAGCGGCCCGAGCGCGCGGATCTGCTCGGTCATCTCGTTGCACACCTTCTGCACGCGGTCGCCCTCCGAGGCCGAGATCCACTCGAGCCGCACCCGCTCCTCCTCGATTCCCATGTCCCGCAGGATCCGCGTGAGGAGCTCGAAACGCCGGAGGGTGTTGTAGTTGCCCTCCTGGTAGTGGCAGTCGCCCGGATGGCATCCGCCGATCAGCACGCCGTCGGCCCCTCCGCGCAGGGCGGCCAGGATGAACTGAGGGTCGAGCCGGCCCGAGCACATCAGCCGGATCGCGCGGACGTTCGGCGCGTACTGCATCCGCGAGATCCCGGCCAGGTCGGCCGCCGTGTACGTGCACCAGGTGCAGAAGAACGCCACGATCCGAGGCTCGAAGGAGCCGTCGTCCACGCTCTCAGACATAGGCCAACACCCCCTCGATCTCGGAGAGGATCTCGGCATCCGTGAACAGGTGCTGTTGGGCGGCACCCGAAGGGCAGGCGCCCACGCAGACGCCGCACCCCTTGCAGATCACCTCGTTCACCGACGCCTTCTTGCGTTCCTCCTCGAACGCGATCGCCCCGAACGGGCACAGGCCCACGCATGTCTTGCAGCCGGAGCACGCATCCTCGTCGATGTGCGCGGTGTTGGCCTCGAGGGTCACGAACCCGCGATCGACCATCGCGAGCGCCTCGGCCGCCGCCGCACCGGCCTGCGCGACCGTGTCGGGGATGTCCTTCGGCCCCTGACAGGCACCGGCCAGGAAGATCCCGTCGGTGAAGGTAGAGACGGGAGCGAGCTTCGGGTGCCGCTCGGTGAACCAGCCCTCGGTGCCGCAGGAGATGTTGAACAGCCGTCGCACATCGGCGGCGTCGGGCTGCGGTTCCAGGCCGACCGCCAGCACCACCATGTCGACCGGGATCCGGCGGACCGAGCCGATCAGCGTGTCCTCGGCCCGGATCACCAGATGCCCTTCCTCCTCCGGCGAGGCCGCCTCGTCGGTCACCCCGGCCACACGGCCTCGGACCATGTGCACGCCCTCGCGGAGGATCTTGTCGTAGAACTCCTCGTAGCCCTTCCCGGGCGTGCGCATGTCGATGTAGAAGTTGTAGACCTCGGCCCCGGTGCGCTCCTTCACCATGTGCGCGAGCTTCAGCGAGTACATGCAGCACACCTTGGAGCACCACAGGTTGTGTTTGGCGTCCCTGGAGCCGACGCAGTGGATGATCC
>DASQQQ010000128.1:0-6681 GCA_035643355.1 Actinomycetota bacterium
CAGCTTCGCGAACGAGATCGCCAACCTGTGCGAGCTGGTGGGCGCCGACCCCCGTCGGGTGCTCCCGGCGATCGGCGCGGACCACCGCGTGGGAGAGGCGTTCCTCGGTCCGGGGGTGGGCTGGGGTGGCTCGTGCTTGCCCAAGGACGTCGCCGCGCTGATCGGCATGGGCCAGGAGTACGGGTACGGAGCGCCCCTGCTGCGGGGAGCCCGCCACGTCAACCTCGGCCAGCGGAGGGCCGTGCTGCGCAAGCTGCAGCGCGGCCTGAAGGTCCTGAAGGGACGGCGGGTGGCCGTGCTGGGGCTGGCGTTCAAGGCCCACACGGACGACCTGCGGGAGTCCCCCGCCCTCGAGCTGATCGAGCAGCTCCACGACGCGGGCGCTCTGGTCACCGCCTACGATCCCGCGGTCAAGATCGCTCCCGCAGAGCTCGACGGCATCCGGATGGTGCCGAACGCCTACGACGCGGCGGACCGCGCCGACGCCCTCGTGGTCGTCACCGACTGGCCCGAGTTCGCCGAGCTCGACCTGCGACAGGTGGCCGGACGCATGGACGGCGATCTGCTGGTGGACGGCCGGAACCTGATCGACCCCGACCGCGCGGCGCGGGCCGGGCTGCGCCTGGTAGGGGTGGGCACCGGGGGCTGATCGGGGGCCCCGGGCTCCACGTTTATCGGGAAGAGGTGCGGGTAGCCAGAACCGTACGGGCGAGCCGTGCAGCACTCACCCGCTCGTCGACGCGGCCCGACGGGACGAGAAGGAGGGGTTCGCCATCCGAGTGGCGGTCACAGATCGAGGGGGACGGCGGTGATCAGACGCCTTCGGATCCTCACCTGGCACGTCCACGGCGGCTACCTAAGCGCGCTCTCCCACGTGCCCCACGAGTTCTACCTGCCGGTGAAGCCGGGCCGGCCCCCCGGGTACGCCGGCCGGACCGGGCCGTTCCGGTGGCCGGACACGGTGCACGAGGTGCCGGCCGATGACGTCCGGCGGATGCGGTTCGACTGCGTCCTGTACCAGTCCCGGGACAACTACGTGTGGGACGGGCACGAGATCCTGTCCATCTCCCAGCAGCGCCTGCCGCGGATCTACCTGGAGCACGACCCTCCACGCGAGCACCCCACCGACACCCGGCACGTCGTCCAGGACCCCTCCGTGCTGGTGGTGCACGTGACCCCCTTCAACGCGCTGATGTGGGACACGGGCGATGCCCCCACCCGCGTGATCGAGCACGCCGTATCGATCCCCCCCGGCGTCCGCTACACGGGTGAGCGCCAGAGGGGGGTGGTGGTGGTGAACAACCTGGCGGCAAGAGGGCGGCGGCTGGGGCTCGACGTCTTCGACCAGGTCCGGCGCGAGATCCCCCTGGACCTGGTGGGGATGGGCTCGGAGGAGCTCGGTGGGCTGGGCGAGGTCCCCTACCCGGAGCTCCCGATCTTCGAGGCCCCCTACCGCTTCCTGTTCAATCCGATCCGCTACACGAGCCTGGGCTTGGCGGTGATCGAATCCATGCACATCGGCATGCCGGTGGTAGGGCTGGCCACCACCGAGATGGTGACCGCGATCGGCAACGGCGTCTCCGGCTACGTGGACACGGATCCGCGCCGGCTCGTGGAGCGGATGCGGCACCTGCTCGACGACCCGGCCGAGGCCCGTCGCCTGGGCGAGGGGGCGCGCCGGACGGCCGAAGCCCGATTCGGCATGGACCGCTTCGTGCACGAGTGGCTGGACGCGTTCGCCACCGTGACCGGGATCCCCACGCCCTCGTCGGCCTGGGAGCGACGGGGGGCGGCGTGAACCGCCGGGTGGCGGTCATCAGCGCCCATGCATCCCCGCTCGCGATCCTGGGCGGTGTGGACAGCGGCGGTCAGAACGTCTACGTGGCTCAGGTCGCGCGCGGGCTGGCCGCCCGCGGCTACGAGGTGGACGTGTTCACCCGCCGGGACGCCGACCTGGTGCCGCCGGTCTCCGAGTGGGTGGGCGGGGTCCGGATCGTGCACGTACCGGCCGGCCCTGCTCGGCACGTGCCCAAGGAACAGCTCCTGGCGTACGCGGAGGAGTTCACCGGCCACGTGGTCGACGCCGCTCGGCGCGACGGATATGACCTGCTCCATGCCAACTTCTTCATCTCCGGCCTGGCCGCCGCCGAGGTCAAGCGCCGGCTCGGCATCCCCTTCGTCATCACGTTCCACGCGTTGGGACGGGTGCGTCGGCTGCACCAGGGGGCCGACGACGGCTTCCCCGACGAGCGCTTCGCGATCGAGGAGCGGCTGGTGGCCGAGGCTGACCACATCGTGGCCGAGTGCCCGCAGGACGAGGAGGATCTGGTCCGGCTGTACAACGCGGATCCGGCCAAGATCACGATCGTCCCCTGCGGGTTCGATCCCGCCGAGTTCTTCCCCATCAGCAAGCCGCTCGCCCGTTCGTCGTTGGGCTTCGAGCCCCGCGAGCGGATCGTGCTGCAGCTCGGGAGGATGGTGCCCCGCAAGGGTGTGGACACGGTGATCCGGGGCATCGCCCGACTGAACCGGGACCACGGGATCCCCAGCCGCCTGGTGATCGTGGGCGGGGAGTGCGAGGACCCCGACCCGCGTGCCACCCCCGAGATCGGGCGGCTGCAGCGGATCGCCCGCGACGAGGGGGTGATCGACGGGGTGATCTTCACCGGGCGCCGGGACCGGCCCGAGCTGGCCAAGTACTACAGCGCGGCGGATGTGTTCATCACCACTCCGTGGTACGAGCCGTTCGGGATCACGCCGGTGGAGGCGATGGGCTGCGGCACCCCGGTGGTGGGTTCGAACGTGGGGGGGATCAAGTTCACCGTGCGCGACGCCGAGACCGGCTACCTGGTGCCCCCCAACGACCCCGGCGTCCTGGCCGAGCGGCTGGCCCACCTGTACCGGCACCCCAAGCTCCTCTCGCTCTTCGGTCGACAGGCCGTGCACCGGGCCCGGGACCTGTTCACCTGGGACCGGGTGTCCGAGGCGCTGGTGGGCCTCTACGAGCAGGTCCTGGCGGCCACTCGCCCGGCGGCCACGGACCAGCCCCGCAGGCTGCAGTCCGTGGACCGGAGCTTCCGCTCGGCGCTCGAAGCGCTGGAGGAGGGCCGGCGCGCGTTGCCCGGTCCGATCCTGCGGGGCGCCGACGTCCTGGCCGCCTGCCTGCGCCGGGGCGGCAAGATCCTGATCTGCGGCAACGGGGGCAGCGCCGCACAGGCGCAGCACTTCGCCGCCGAGCTGGTGGGCCGGTTCGAGGACGACTCCCGACCGCCCCTGCCCGTGATCTCGCTCACCGCCGACACCGCGGTGCTCACGGCCTGGTCCAACGATCGCTCCTTCTCCGATGTCTTCGCCCGCCAGGTGGAGGCGCTTGGACAGCCCGGGGATGTAGTGGTCGGCATCAGCACCAGCGGGCGGTCCCCGAACGTGGTCCGGGCGTTCGAGGCAGCGAACCGGCTGGGGCTCACCCGCGTCGCCATCCTGGGTGGTGACGGGGGCGCGCTGCGCGGTCGGGCGGACGTGGCCCTGGTGGTCCCGGGGCCCGCCACCCCCAGGATCCAGGAGATCCACTCGGTGATCGTGCACGTCCTCTGCGAGCTGATCGAGCAGGAGCTGTCCTCGGGCGGCCACCGGCGGGCGGCCGAGATGCCGCTCCCGGACCTGTCGTCGATGTGGCGCGAGCCCCGACCAATGGCCGCGGAGGGGGCATGACCACCCAGGATCTGCTGGGCACGGTGGCGCTCGTCACGGGCGGAGGCCGGGGCCTGGGCGAGGCGGTGTGCCGCACCCTGGCCCGAGCGGGCGCCAGCGTGCTGGTGGCCGACCTACGCAAGCGCGAGGCCGACGTGGTGGCCCAGGACATCAACGAGCACGAAGGGGAGGCGGTGTCGGTCCCGCTGGACGTGGGCGACGCTCAGCAGGCCGAGGACGCGATCCGAACGGCAACCGATCGGTTCGGCCGGCTGGACGTCCTGGTGAACAACGCCGGCATCGACGTCACCCAGCCCGTGGACGAGCTCGAGGTCGCCGACTGGGACCGGGTCCTGCAGACGAACCTGCGAGGGCCGTTCCTGCTCTCGCGACTGGCCCTTCGGGTGATGAAGGAGCAGGGCTCCGGCAGCATCGTGAACGTGGTGTCCACCGCGGCCAAGCGCGCGTGGGCCAACGCCTCCGTGTACCACGCGAGCAAGTGGGGGCTGATGGGGTTCACCCAGGGACTGCACGTGGAGGGGCGCGAGCACGGCGTGAAGGTCACCGCCCTGGTGGCGGGGGGCATGCGGACGCCGTTCCTGCTGGAACGCTTCCCGGACATCGACCCCTCCACCCTGCAGGACCCGGCCAACGTGGCGGAGGCGGTCCGCTTCGTGCTCACCCTCCCCCCCGAGACCGTGATCCCGGAGCTGATGGTGATCCCGATGCGGGAGACCTCGTGGCCCTGAGCGCGACGGCCCCCTCGCCGTCGCCGTCTGGAGGTGGGACCGCCGATCTGGTGGACCGATTCGCCGGCCTGCCGGTCACCGTGGTCGGCGAGGCCATGCTCGACAGCTGGATGGAGGGTCGGACCTCCCGGCTGTGCCCGGAGGCGCCAGTCCCCGTGGTCGACGTGCTGGGCCGCACCGACGCACCGGGCGGCCCGGCGAACGTCGCCGTGAACGCGCGCTCGCTGGGCGCCGAGGTCCGGTTCGTGTCGGTGATCGGCGACGATCCGGAGGGCGAGCTGGCGCGCCGGTGCCTGCAGGGGCGCGGCCTCGACGACCGCGACCTCCTGGTGCAGTCGGGACGACGAACCCTGACCAAGAGCCGCATCACCGCCGATCGCCAGATCCTGATCCGCGTCGATCACGGCGACACGGGGCCGATCGACCGGTTCACCGAGCGGGCCCTCCTGGATCGCCTGACCGAGGCGTTCGTCCAGAGCCGCGCGGTGATCGTCTCCGACTACGGCTACGGGCTGATGACGCCCACGGTCGTGGCGCACCTGGCCGCCCTGCAGCGGGACCGGGCCAGGATCCTGGTCCTGGACGCGAAGGATCCCACCGCGTACGTGGACGTGGGGGTCACCGCCGTGAAGCCGAACTTCGCTCAGGCCATGCGGCTGCTCGGGGTCCCCGACGGGGACACCGGCCAGGGCTTCGATCGCGCGGCCAGCGTGATCGAGGTGGGCGACCGGCTGCTGGAGCTCCTGGGCGCCGAGATCGTGGCGGTGACCCTCGACGCGGAGGGCGCGGTGATCCTGGAGCGCGGACGCCCGGCCCATCGCACCTACGCCGATCCGGTCCGGTCCTCGACCACGGCGGGGGCCGGGGACACGTTCTCGGCGGCGTTCGCGCTGGCGCTGGCCGTGGGAGCACAGACCCCCACCGCGGCCGAGATCGCCTCGGCGGCCGCCTCGGTGGTGGTGGCCAAACCCGGCACCGCGTCGTGCACCCCCACCGAGCTCCGGCAGGTCCTCTCGCCGGCCGCCAAGCGCTTGGACCGGGAGGGCCTCGGCGAGCGGATGGAGGCCTATCGCCGGCAGGGCAAGCGGATCGTGTTCACCAACGGCTGCTTCGACATCCTGCACCGGGGTCACATCGCCTACCTGAACCGCGCCAAGGAGCTGGGAGACGTGCTGGTGATCGGGGTCAACGACGATGCCGGGGTCCGCCGGTTGAAGGGCCCGGACCGACCGATCAACGCGCTGGAGGACCGGATCGAGGTGCTGGCCGCGTTGAGCTCGACCGATCACGTCGTGCCGTTCCGGGAGGAGACGCCGGCCGAACTGATCCGGGCGATCCGACCCGACGTCTTCGTCAAGGGCGGGGACTACTCGGTGGAGCGGCTGCCGGAGGCCTCGTTGGTGCAGGCCCTCGGGGGCCGGGTCTGGATCCTGCCGTTCGTGGAGGACCGGTCCACCACCGGGATCATCGAGCGCATCCGCCGCTCCGGCGGCGGGTCGCTCGACCGGGCGCCGGCCTGAGATGCGCGGGGCGGGGAACTGGGCGGGGGCGCGGAACCTGCTGTGCATCCGGCTGGACGCCTTGGGCGACGTCCTGATGACCGAGCCGGCGATCCGCGCCCTCCGAGGCTCGCTCGCGAGGAGCCGCATCACGCTGCTCACGTCCACGTCGGGAGCCGAGGCCTGCGGCATGATCGCCGCCATCGACGACGTGATCGCGTACGACCCTCCCTGGATGAGGTCCGGCTCCGGGCAACGGCGCCGCGAGGACCGGGGGATGATCGACCGCCTCGCTCGCCACCGGTTCGACGGCGCGGTCATCTTCACCGTGTACAGCCAGAGCGCCTTGCCCGCCGCGTACCTCACCCACCTGGCCGGGATCCCCCGGAGCCTCGCGTACGGCCGGGAGAACCCCTATCACCTGCTGACCGATCACCGGGCCGAGGATGAACCCCACCGGATCGTCCGCCACGAGGTCCGCCGCCACCTCGACCTGGTGGCCTCGATCGGCTGCTCCACGCCCGACGAGCGGATCCACGTTCGTCCCTCTCCCCGGGCCCGCCGGTCGATCCGCGAACGGATCGGCGCGATGGGCCTCCGACGAGACGAGCCGTGGGTGGTGGTCCATGCGGGCGCCACGGCCCCCTCGCGACGGTACCCGGTCGAGCGCTTCGCGGAGGTCGTCGCGCGGCTGCGCCGCGATCTGCGATGGCCGGTGGTGCTCACCGGCTCGGAGACCGAGC
>DASQQQ010000129.1:0-4457 GCA_035643355.1 Actinomycetota bacterium
ACAGCGCGAACGTCACGGCCCCCACCCCTGTCAGCAGCATCCAGGTGGACCGGCGCTCGGACCGCGGCGGAGCGGTGAGCGCCAGGCCTCGGTACTCGAGTCGGCCCACCGCGATCACCAGCGGAACCGTCAGCGCCGCGAGCATCGCGAGCCAGGGGAGCCGCATCCACCACCACGAGGCGGATCCGATCGAAGGCTCCACCACCACCCGCGATGGGTACAGGGCCACCGCCAGCGGGATCACCGGCACCATGTGCCACAGGTAGATCGTCATCACCGACGCGTTCGCCCGTTGCACGAAGCGCCACAGCGGGGGACGGGTGAGCAGACGCGCGGCTCGGCCCGCCATCGCCACCACCACCCCCGTCTGGCAGACGGCAAGAGCCGCCAGCGCCACGGTCGGGGGCGCCGCGTTGTCGATGGGGGCTCCGGGCACCCCGATCATGCTGAGCGGGAACGGACCCAGGCCCACCAGGGCGGCCAGGGCGCCGGCACCTACCCCCGCGAGAGCCAGCGGCATCCATCGCCGATGGGTGAGGCCGCCGTCGTGCCAGGCGAAGCCGAGCTGGTGGGCGGCTCCCCACACCAGCAGATAGTTGGCCCATCCCATCCAGCTCCAGCCGAGCCCCAGGACCAGGGCGTCCACGAGCCCGGCACCGAGGATCAGCGTGGCCGGCATCCACAGACCCCACCGGCGGTGCGCCGCGTACATCGCGGGGGTGCCCAACAGCAAGAGCAGGTAGACGGGGAGGAACCACAGCTGGATCGCGACGGCCCACGCGCCTTGGGAGAGGTCGGTTGGATCCACCCCGACCAGACGGCACCCCGTGACGACCACCAGCGCCGTGGCGACGAAGAGCGTCGTCGGCCACAGGAGCCTCCTGACCCGCCGGTGGAGCCAAGCGGTCCAGCCCTCGTCGCGGTGCGCGGACCAGGAGATCGCGTTGGCGAACCCGCCCACCAGGAAGAACACCGGCATCACCTGGAACCCCAGGGTCAGCCAGCGCGCCCACCGGATCCGTCCCAGGACATCGCCGATCACGAAGTGGCCCTGTCGGTACGAGAGCGAGGTGAGGAGCCAGTGTCCGAGCGCCACCAGGGCGATGGCGCCGACCCGGAGCAGATCCACGTAGCGGTTGCGGGGCACCGCGGACCCTTCGGCCTCCAAGCGTTGCGGACGATCCGGGCCGATGAGCGACCCCTCCTCCGGATCGCCGATCGTTCCCCGATGACCCATGCGCGATCCCTTCGCCTTCAAGGATAGGAGTACCGCGCCCTTGCGACGACCGCCTCCCGCACCGAGTCACCCAGATCCGAGCCCGATCCACGAGGGCTCGGGCGCCCCGCCTCAGCAGCCGAGCGGGAACGCCACTGCCACCGACGTGGGAGAGGAGCAAGCAGCCGCTCCGGACCAGGGGCGCGGCCTCCCCGCGTGGGGATCCCGTCGGCTCGTGATCGGCGCTCGCGGCTAGCGCGGGTCACCAGGCCGATCGCAGGTACTTGCTCAGGCTGGATCCCAGCCGACCGTACGGCCTACCCCTGCCGCTTGCGGGTTCTTCACGGGAGCGTGTTCGGTGGTGGCGGCGGCGGCACCGGCACCGGCACCGACTGCCGCCCGCGGGCCCTCATCTCGGACGTCGGGCCCGCGATCGCGTAGCCCAGCAGGGCCCAGATGCCGAAGATGAGACCCAAGACGATCGCGAGGCCACCGCTCCGGCCGTTGCGCACCGCCATCCTGTAGGTCCCCCAGACGATGAGGGCCCAGAAGCCGAGACACACCAGCGCCAGCGCGGCGTCCCCGCCGCCCGACTGCTGCGCGTACTGCGCGAGCACCTCCACACCTCCTCCTCGCGATCCAGTTGCTCGTTATCGCTTCGGCTGAAGAGAGCCGTCACTTGATGGAGGGCGACCCCGAGAGCGTGGGATTGCCTTGGGCCAGGCAGGTCACGAGCATCGGAACCGCCGTAGGGTCGCCACGCTCCAGCCGCCTCTGGCCGTGCCCCCGCTCCTGGGCTCGAAGGCGGCTGCTCGAGAGGGACGTCGGCCACCCATCCGTGAACCCGCGTGGGTGGCGGCGAGGACGTCGCTCGTTCGAAGCCTCGGGTCTCCTGCAGCACCGCCAGCCGGCCTCGTCTGATCCGCCGGCGGGTCTTTCCCTCGTGGGGCGGGCAGGACTCGAACCTGCGACCGGCGGATTATGAGTCCGCTGCTCTGACCGACTGAGCTACCGCCCCAGGGCCTGCTCTCGACCCCTTCGAGCGTACATGGTGGGTACGGGGAAGCACCCTGTGAAACCGTCTGTTCTCAAGGTGAGCTCCTTCCGACGGAGGAGCGAGCCTCCGAACCGGCTTCTCGGTGCTCCTCTTCCTCCCGCTCCTGGGCCGCGAGGTGACGGCGGAACAGCAGCCGCGAGCCCCGTCGATCGCGCTCGCCACGCAGCCCGGACTCTCGCACGTCCAGATCCACCACCACGCGCTCGTGCCCGTAGAGGATCACCACGTCGCCGGGATGCAGCGCAGCCGATCCCTTCGGCGCGCCCACGTATCGCCCATCGACTCGCTCGATCCCCAGCACCAGCACACCCTCCTGTGGAAGATCCAGGTCGGCCAGCGTTCGGTCGGCCAGCCAGTCCTCATCCGAGACCTTGAGCTCGGCCACCACCCACCCGCCGGCCAGACGCAGCAGCCCTTCGTAATCACGGACCTGCAGGTCCGTGGACCGGCGCAACACGCGCTCGATCACCACGGACATCCACCGATCCACCCGGTCGCTGAGGGTGAAGATCCACAGCAAGCCCAGTCCGGCGAGGAGGAGCACCGCGCGCTTCAGGCCCGCCAGGCCGCTGCCCACGGACGTGAACGACAGCAACAGGGAAGCCATCGCGGTGACCAGCCCGGCGCTGCCCAGGAGCATCAGCAACCGGATGATGCGGCGCCGGACCGGATGGCTGACCACCGACTCGGCCTCCCTGGTGGTGAATCCGGTACCGGTGAGGGCAGAGCGTGCCTGGAAGCGTGCCGTTTCCCTGGACATGCCGGTCAGCGTGAGGGCGACCGTCGCCACGCGGGTGACCAACAGCGACAACGTAACGATGATCAGCAACGTCACGACCGAGAGCATCCCCCACCTCCTGTACGGGCAGTACCCGACGGTGACGTCGCCGAACCGAGGCCGGAAGGGTGGGCCGCTCGAGGAGGCCGCGAACCGCGCCACTCCTTCGTGCGGAAGGTAACCTTCACGGGTGGTGGAACCCGAGGCAGGAAGGAACAGTCCCTACCGCCGTGTGCTGGTGACGGCCTGGGGAGCCGCGGCCGTATGCTTGGCGGTGTTCCTGGCTATGCTCGTGATGGCCCTGCACGCCGGTGGCACGCGAAGCCTGGAGCAGTGGATCAGCGACCGCATCCCCTTCCGGCAGGCGCCGAAGGCGGTGGAGTTCATCGAGCGTCTGGCGGCCATCCCGGGCTCGAGACGGGGCGCCCTGCTTCTCGTGCTCGTCGTCTTCGTCTGGTGGTGGGTGCGACACCGGGACCTCCGACCCGGCGTGCTCCTGGCGGCGGCGTTCACGGGCACCACCTCGACCGTTGCCATCCTCAAGCCGTTGATCGTCCGCGCCTCCCCGCTCCAGGGGAGCGGGGTGGGCCACGCCTTCCCCTCCCTCCACACGGCCGATGCGGCGGCCGTCCTCGGCACGCTGGCGATCGTGGTCGCGCTATCTCACCGACGGCTCTTGGTTCGCTCCATGGTGATCTCCGCTGCTCTGGTGACCGTGGTCGGGCTGGCGGTGATGGCGCAGGGTTATCACTGGTTCACGGACGTGGTGGCCGGCGCGGCTGTGGCCGGTGTGTGGGTGTTCGGCCTCACCCCGGCCGCGTACCTGATGTGGACGCGTCCGGACCTGGTGCACGCGCTGCATCGGGATCGGCTTCCGGAGGTCGCCGGATCCCTGGGGCGGCTACGGCTCATGGGATCACAGCTCCGGGGGGGAGACTCGAACTCCCAACCATCGGATTAACAGTCCGCCGCTCTGCCGATTGAGCTACCCCGGAAGATGCCGGAGCAGTCTACCAACGGCGCATCGGCGCCCGGCCCGAGCTATGCTCCCGTCGACCCCGACCGGAAAGGATCGGAACCATGCTGCGACGGCTCCTTTGGATCGGTGTGGGTATCGCCATCGGCTACCAGCTCGCCACCCGAACCTCGCACGTGACCGAGGCCGCCTCGAGCAATCCGGCCGTCCGGGAGCTGGCCGATCGCGGCCGTTCGCTCGCCGATCGGGCCGGCGTGGTGGGGCTGAGGGCCGTCCAACGGGCCCGCGTGGAGATCCAGCACCGGCTCGCCGCCAGCGGCGACGCCGACCGGGACTAACAACTAGTCTCCTGAGTCGGAAGTTCACATGATGTTCACGAGGATGTCCTCAGCCGTGGTTCGCGGCGTGCAAGGATGCCGCATGGCCAGAG
>DASQQQ010000130.1:0-7178 GCA_035643355.1 Actinomycetota bacterium
CGTAGACCACGTCCGCCGGCTCCAGCCCGGTGCCGTCCCAGCAGTTGGGCATGTCGATGATCGCCACCACCCCGTCCACGAACGAGTACTGCGCGTAGGGTGTGCAGTCGTACGGCGTGTCGCGCCGAGGGGTTTTCACGCTGGCGATCTCGCCGCAGTACCAGCGGACGTGAAGGTTCTCCTGCGGGGAGGCGGCCGTCTTGTCCCCGCCGATCATCTCCAGCCCCGGAGGGATGGTCTCCACGGTCCGGCCGGCGGTTCCCAGGTAGTACAGCCGGGCCACCGGGGGGATGACCCGTTCTCCGGCCAGGTACGTGGCCGGCACCCAGTAGCCGGCCGTATCGCTGGGTACCCGGCAGGTGGTGGTGGCCGACAACATCGTCGCTTGGGTGGACGAGGCGTCCACGGAACGGTTGCCATAGAAGTCGTGCCGGTGCGATGCGCCCGGTTGCCCGGGGAACACGATGGGGTCGTCCCGGAGCGAGTGCGAGTAGCGGCACCGGATCACGAACTGCCCGCCTCCCGTGGCCGCGAGGGCAGGCGGCAGGAGCGCGCCGCCCACCAGGGCTGTGATCACCGCGAGCAGCAGACCGGGGTGGGCCGTGGGTCTCGGGGTCCGGGATCCGCCGGTCCGGCGCTCCCGGGGGCCGCCCGGTCGACCTGCGGTCACGGCGTTGCGTCGAAGCGGCACTCATGGCATCCTACCGGCCTCGGTCGGACGGGGGAAGCGCCGGTAGCATGGAGGGGCCGTGATCCCGTACAAGACCTTCCCCGTGTTCCACGTGGGGCCCGTCGCGTTCCACACGTTCGGGGTCTTCGTCGGGCTGGGCATGCTGGTAGGCGCCTGGGTGTTCGTCCGCCACGGCCGCCGGGCGGGGATGGACGCCGAGGAGCTGGGCGCGCTGGCCTGGTGGATCCTGATCGCCGGGTTCGTCGGGGCTCGCCTGATGTACGTGATCGCGCACATCGGCGACTTCGTGTCCCGGCCCTGGGCCGTGGTGGCCGTCTGGGAGGGCGGGCTGGAGTTCTCCGGCGGCTTCATCGCGGCGGTGGCGGTGGTGCTGTGGTGGCTGCGGCGGCACCGGGACGTCCCGGGGCTCACGCTGGCCGACGGCGTGGTGCTCGGGCTGGCGCCAGGGCTGGCGATCGGCCGGATCGGCTGCTACTCGGTGGGTGAGCACCTGGGTGGGTCGACCTCGTTCCCGCTGGCCGTGCACTACCTGGGCGGGGTGACCAGGGAGGGACCCATCGCGATCGGGGCGCACATCCACAACACCGCGCTGTACGAGATCCTGCTGCTCCTGCCGCTGATCGCCCTGTTGTTCTGGCTCCGGCACCGTGGGGTCGGGCCCGGCTGGCTCACCGTGACCTTCCTGCTTTGGTACGGCGTGCAGCGCTTCTGCACCGACTTCCTCCGGGCCTACGACCGCACCGTCCTCGGCCTGACCGGGGCGCAGTACCTGTGCATCGTCTTGGTGGGGGCCGGGCTGGTCTTGATGACCCGGATCCGCCGCTCCTCGCAGGAGGCTGATCGGCTGCCCTCGGCTGCACCGGCCGAGGCGCACTGACCCATCCGGGTCCGGGCCCGGTGGATCGGAACGGGTCAGGAGCCGGAGCGGCCCCCGTCCGCGCCCTCCTCCGGGGTCCCGGAACGCCCACTGCTCGCGGCCACGTTCCGGTGGGGATCGGCGCCGTCCCGCCCCGGCTCCACGAACCCGATGGTGCGGATGGGGAACGGGATGGTGATGCCCTCGTCCAGGTACCGATCGTGGAGCTGCTTCACGAACTCGTGTTTGATCACGTACTGGTCCGTGTACTCCTTGGCCCGCAGGATGACGGAGAAGTCGATGCTGGATTCGTTGAAGGTGTGGTAGCGGATGAAGGGGTCGCTGGAGGGCACGCCGCCGCTCACCCCCCGCATCACCTCCCGGGCCACCTCGATCGTCACCCGCTCGACCTGCTCCAGATCGCTCCCGTACGCCACCCCGACCTCGATCAGCACCGACATCTCCCGCTCGGGCTGGTAGAAGTTCGTCACGATCGCCTGCGCCAGCCGGGCGTTCGGCACCAGGACCATGTTGTTGGGCAAGGCGCGGATCCACGTGTTCCGCCAGTTGATGTCCACGACGTAACCCTCCTGACCCGAGTCCAGCTGGATGTAGTCCCCGGGCTGGACCTTCTTCGATGCCAGGATGTGCAGGCCGGCGAACAGGTTGGAGAGGGTGTCCTGCAGCGCCAGCGCGACGGCCAGGCCTCCCACACCCAGCGCGGTGAGCAGCGGCGCGATCGAGACCCCCAGCGTCTGGAGCAGCACCAGGAGGCCGATCGCGAACACCAGGAGGCGCGTGATGTTGACGAAGATCGAGCTGGAGCCGGCCACCCCCGGGCGCTGGCGCGTGTAGGCGCGGATCAGCCCAGCGGTCAGCCGAGCGCAGACCACGGTGATCAGCAGGATGATGAGCGACAGCAACGAGGCGTCCACGATCGAGCGCACGTGATCGCGCAAGGGCAGGGCCAACGCCGCCGCCCAGACGCCGGTCACGGCGAACCCCGCCAGCGAGGTCTCTCCGAGCGCAGCGTAGAGGGCTTCGTCCCCGGCCCACGGGGTTCGCTGAGCTCGCTGCTCCAGGCGGCCGAACAGCCAACGGCCGGCCCAGCCCGCCGCGAGTCCGACCAGCACCGATCCAAGGGCCACCAGCGTCTGGTGGAGCGTGGGAGTTCCCTCCACGCGCATCACCTCCGGTCCACGACCCTACCGGGTCCGGGGGGCCCGTTTCACATCCACCCCGACGTGAGACAGGATGGGCCCGTGAGAACGACCCTTGGTGCCAGGCCGGTCGCGTTGCTGACGGGGCCGACGCTCGTGCTGATGCTCGTGCTGGGGCTGCCGGCGACCCTGCAGGCCCCGGGCGCGCGCGCCGTCGCAGCGGTGCGCCCCTCGACCCTTCGGCCGCCGCTGGTCTGGAAGAAGATCCCCTTCGGGGCCAAGCGCAAGCGACAGATGGCCGCCTATTCGAAGCGTCACTACGGCCTTCGGACCTGGCGGCTCGCCGACCCGCACGTGATCGTCGAGCACTACACGGACGGGACCTCGGTCCGGAGCGCCTGGAGCTACTTCGCCGCCAACGTCCGGCATCTCGGCGAGATGCCCGGGGTGTGTGCGCACTTCCTGGTGGACACCGACGGGACGGTCTACCAGCTGGTGAACCTGGGGATCCGGTGCCGCCATGCCATCGGGATGAACTGGACGGCGATCGGGATCGAGATGGTGGGGACCAGCGACGCGCAGATCCTCCACCGGCGGGTGCAGCTGCGGGCCGCTCTGCGCCTCACCCTCTGGCTGATGGCCCGCTTCGGCATCGGCGTGGGCAACGTGATCGGCCACGCCGAGACCCTCCAGAGCCCCTACCACCACGAGCGGTACGCGGCCTGGCGCTGCCTCACGCACGCGGACTGGCAGCACCCGGACATGCGCACGTTCCGGCACCGCTTGCGGCGCATGGCTCAGCGCGCCGGGGTCCCTGCGGGGCCGGGTCCCGTGTGGGTCGACTCCGGCTGCTGAGCTCGGCGGGGCCCCGGATGCTGCCGCGACCTCGCCCATGGATCGGCTTGCACGCGATGGCTCGGCCGGTAGTCTGCGGGCCATGCACGTCTTGCCCGTCCCGCTCCGAGTGGGCACCGTCTCCCCGTCAAGCTCCGTCCTCGAACGCTGGTCCTGGGATCGTTGGTGGCGGTCATGCTGGCCGCGGGTGGAGCGCTCTGGCTGGTTCGTACCGGGCGCGCGGAGCACCGGAGCCTGCCGGGCTCGCCACCGGCTTCCCCGGCGCACGTCTCTCCGAGCGTGAGCCCGAGTCCCGCCTACCACCTCCGCGTGGTGCTGGGGAGCCTGAAGGGCCATCGGGTGCAGGGAGTACCCGTTCGACAGCGGGACCTGCGGGCACCGGCGCGAGCGATCCGCGGCACCTTGACCCAGCTGTACTCGATCGGGTTCGTCGATCCCAGCCGGTGGGATGGGGGGCGGTTCCCGGCCCTGTACCGGCTGTTCTCACGCGATGCTCGATCGGGCGTCCACCGTGACCTCTCCGACCTGTCGGTGGGCCGGCTGGCAACGCGCCTGTCGGCGGTCCGTCCTCGACGGGCCAGGTTGGATCTTCGGTTCCTGCTGGATCGGGGCGGTCACCCGGTGACCGCGGTGGCGCGCATGCGGTTCTCGGGCACCGCGCTGGCGGACGGGATCCAGGCCGCCATCCGGCAGGACGGCCGGTACGTGCTCCGCCGGATGGCCGGCCGCTGGCGGATCGTCTCCTACCGGGTCCGCAGCCATCAGCCCTCGCTCCCGGACCTGAGGGGCACGCCGGGACGTGCCGCGTACTCGCCGGCCCTGCCGTCCTCCGGTCTGCTGTTCGTCCTGGTCATCGGCAGTGACGCCCGTCCCGGGCAGTCGGTTGCGGCGACGAGGGCAGATTCCCTGCACATCATCGGCGTGAACCCGAAACTCGGGATGGCTTCGGTGCTGGGGATCCCGCGCGACTCCTACGTCCCCATCCCCGGGGCGGGGGTCCAGAAGATCAACTCGGCCCTGGTGCATGGAGGGCCGGAGCTGATGGTCCGCACGGTCGAGCAGCTCAGCGGGATCCACATCGACGCATACGTGCTCACCGGGTTCGACGGCTTCCGCAGCCTGGTGAACGCGGTCGGCGGGATCAGGACCACGGTTCCGTATCCCATGAACGACCACTACTCGCGCGCCCATTTCCGAAAGGGCCCCACCCGGATGAACGGGCGGGAGGCGCTGGCCTTCGCCCGTGACCGGCACGACGTGCCCGGGGGAGACGTGGGCCGCTCCCGCAACCAGGGGCGTCTGATCGTCTCGGCCTTCCGGGAGTTTCGTACGGACGTCCAGCGCAACCCGCTGGAGCTCCTGCGGTGGGTGGCGGCCGGTTCGCGGTACCTGCGCACGAACCTCACCCTCCAGCAGATGACGGAGCTCCTCCTGGCGGTGCCATCGATCGACGCCAAGCACGTACGGAACGACGTGGTGCCGGGAACGGGTGGATCCGCCGGCGGTCAGAGCGTGATCCGGCTCGGCTCGGCCGCCCACTCCCTGTTCCGAGACCTGGGCTCTGACGGCGTGCTCGGCCGCTGATCCCGGGCCGACACGAATGGGCCACGCCCATGAGGGTATCCACCGAGGGATATCGGGCTAGCCGTCCAAACGCCGAGAGGAGGGTGGCATGGCTCAGCCATCACAGGACGATCGCATCCCCCAGACCGCCGACCGACCGGACGCCCCAGGGTCCCCCAGGGACCTGCCGAGGACCAGCTGGACCACGGCGTTGAAGGCGACGATCGCCGCCATGCGGAAGGACCGGGTACCCCTCGTGGCCGCCGGCATGGGCTTCTACTGGTTCCTATCCGTCTTCCCGCTCCTGATCGCCGCCATCGGGATCATCGCGCTGGCGCACGTGGGCTCCTCCATGGTCACCACGATCAACGACGCCATCCACACCGCGCTCCCGGGCGAAGCGGCCGGCGTGCTCACCACCGCCGTGTCCCGAGCGCAGACCCAGACCGGCGGCGGTCTGGCGGCGCTCGTGGTCAGCGTCCTCGTCGCGGTGTGGAGCGCCTCGTCGGGGATGGCCGCCATGCAGGAGGGCCTGGATGTGGCCTACGGGCAGGAGAGCCGGAAGTTCCTGAAGAAGCGCCTGGTCGGGATCGTGTTGATCCTGGCCACGCTCGTGCTGGGCGGTCTGGCCATGGCGCTGATCGTGTTCGGCACCCCGCTGGGGGTGTGGGTCCTGGACCACGTTCCCGACGGCCACTCGCTGGTGTGGGCATGGACCGTCGTGCGTTGGGTGCTGGCCATCCCCGTGATCATGGCGCTCTTCGGCCTCTTCTACCGGCTCGGTCCGAACCGGCCACAGCCGGCGGCGTCGTGGCTGAGTCCCGGTGCCATCGTGGGCGCGGGGATCTGGGTGGCCGTGTCGCTGGGGTTCTCCTTCTACATCTCGAACTTCGGAGGCTCCTACGGCGACACGTACGGCGCCCTGGCCGGCGTGGTTCTCCTCTTGCTCTGGCTGTACCTGACCGCGATCGCCGTCCTGCTCGGTGGAGAGTTGAACGGTGAGCTCGAGCGGCAGCGGGCCCGGCGGATGGGCATCCGCGCCGCCCCCGACGCGCCCGCGGCCTGAAGACCATCCCCTGGACGCACGCGGGTCCCGGCCGTCGAAGGTCCTCCGCCCCTGGAGCGCCGGGCCGGCTCCGGCAGGCTGTGAGCACGGGCATCCCGTGGGGGGAGGTTGACCATGCGCGACTTCGACCTGTACATCGACGGCCGGTGGGCGACGGGCGAGGGACCCGATCGGATCCAGGTCCGCGACCCGGCTACCGCGGAACCGGTGTGGACCGTCGTCCGGGGCACGGCCGGGGACATCGATCGCGCCGTGCGCTTGGCTCGCGCGGCGTTCGAGGATGGGCGCTGGAGCCGCATCGCCCCCGGCGAGCGGGCCCGGATGCTGCTCAGGGTCGCGGACCTGATCGACGCCCGGATGCCGGAGCTGGCGCGGATCGAGTCCGTCGACGCCGGCAAGCCGATCAAGCTGACCACGAACTTCGACATCCCCTTCGGGGCCGACAACGTCCGGTTCTTCGCGGGCGCGGCTCGGAACCTGGAGGGCAAGGCGGCCGGTGAGTACTCGCCCGACCACCTGAGCTACATCCGGCGGGAGCCCCTGGGCGTGATCGCAGCCATCTGCCCCTGGAACTACCCGTTCCAGATCGCGGTGTGGAAGATCTTCCCGGCCCTGGCGGCCGGGAACACGGTGGTGGTGAAGCCGGCGAAGGAGACCCCGGCCACCGCCTTCGAGATCGCCGTGTTGTGCCAAGAGGCCGGGATCCCCGCCGGCGTGCTGAACGTGGTGACCGGATACGGTGCGGAGATCGGTGAGGAGCTGGTCCGGCACCCTCTCGTGGACATGGCCTGCGTCACGGGGGACACGGAGACCGGGCGCAAGGTGATGCGTGCGGCGGCCGAGGCACCGAAGAAGGTCCACCTTGAGCTGGGGGGCAAGGCCCCGTTCATCGTCTTCGACGACGCCGACCTGGAGGCGGCCGCCAGGGGCGCCGTGGCCGGCGCCTACATCAACTGCGGCCAGGACTGCACGGCGGCCACCCGCGCC